>CAMODP010000072.1 GCA_946611445.1 uncultured Eubacterium sp. | reverse complement strand
CTGCCGTTTGGTCAGCGGGCCCAGGACTTTCGGCTCGAATTCCCGGATGTCTTTTGACATTTCGACTTCTATCATAGATTTATGCCTCCCCTTTTAATCTATTACTTCATTGATCAGGGCTGTTGACTGGAACATCATGAAAACGCCGATGAGGTTCGTCAGCAGGATCGGGATGCCCTTAACGCTGATGTTGGCGCCTAAGATATCCACACCCATGATCTGCAGCGTCGTGTCTGCCCCGACCATCTTTGCGCCCAGCTCGACGCAGATGGATGCTATCGCAAAGAACAGGAAGATTTTGAGATAACATCCGAAATTCTTTTTCAGGTACTCGCGCACCCGGTACTTGTCCGCGCACATGGTACAGAACGGCCGGCGGTCATGCAGTTTGAGCCACTGCAGTTTCTCATTCAGCCGTTTCGGGTGATCCAGGTCAGGACGGTATCCCATTCTTTCCAGGTATTTTTTTTCAATAATCCTGCGGTCTCCCAGAACTTTGGCCGGTATGACATATTTGATCTGATGCTGGATCCACCGCAGGTAAAAGTTGTCCTTGATCTGTTCTTTCAGCGTATATTTTTTCATTCTCAGGTCCTCCTGTGTCCCAGCCTGCGCCGCATTATGCCGGCCAGGTAGCGCACATATGCGCGGTTAAAAACAATATTCACCAGAATACAGATGATCAGTGACACCAGGCCGATGCCCAGAGACATGAGGAACCACTGGAAATAGCCGGTGCAGTCATGGATCATGCGGAATGTCCCGGCAGCCATCAGAACTGCTGTGAGGGCGTCAATCGCAATGCTTTTCCAGAACTTTCCCATCGGGCGCATCATGATGTCTCTGCTCAGGTACCACACCAGGTAGAGCGTGCGGTAGACCATCGCGGCCAGTGTGCCTATGGCGACGCCGACGATCCCCAGCCGCCAGACCATCAGCAGCGAAACAGATATGTTGATGCCTGCTTCGATCAGCGAAGAGGTCTGTGTCTGCCGGAAATGGCCGGCAGACTTGATCACCGCGAAATACGGCATGCGTATGCAGTAGGCGCAGTAGGCCAGGCACAGCAGCAGGGCAAAAAGAGGCGCCCTGTATTCCGCGTCTGTAACATCTCTTGTATACACCATGACAAAGGGCACAATTACTTCCGCCGCAATCGTGTACAGCAGAATTACTTCCATGTGGATCGCCCACTCTATCTTGTCAAAAGCATCATTCAGCAGCCGGATTTCCCTGCGGGCATACATATCCCCGAGCAAAGCCCTTGTCCCGTTTACCGTTGACTCCACGACCAGCTCGATGCCGTGGACCACCAGAAAATATACGCTGTAGACGGACACCTGCTCCAGCGAAGAAAAGAGCGTCAGAACCACCATGTCCGTATTCATGTTGACAATATTGGCCATGTGCTGGGCAAAGCCGTTCCATTTCTGTGTGACCGGATCCGCATCGTATGGTTCGTGCCAGTTGATCTGATAGTGCCGCCGCACGTAATGCAGAAGATACAGCGGACGCAGCAGATACAGGATGGACGTGGACAGCTTCACCAGCTGGACAGAGGCGCCCAGTTGAATCAGCAGCGCGGAAACGGCAGTGTTCAGGATGATCGTGATCATGGAAGAGATCTGATTGATATACCCCTTCTGATCCGCCTCCAGCAATACGCTGTTGGTAACGCCAAAGCCGTACTGGCCCACTGAGGAAAGGGCGATCGCCAGAATCAGCGTCGCCGTATACACATATCCGAAATCTGTCACAAACAGAGGATACAATACGGTCAGTCCACCGACAAAAACGAGGAAGACCGCCAGAATCCGGTAATAAAAACGCTGGCCGGAGGTCAGCACACGGCTCACCGCCCGCATATCTCCGTCTGCCAGGGGTTTAAACAGGCAGGCCTGCAGCACTACCCCCATGCCGGCATCGAATACATTGGCGATGATCAGAAACTGTGTGATGGAGGAAACCAGCCCGTTTACTCCTGACCCGAACCGTGTCAGAAAAAGCCGCGGCAGAATAAAGCCGCAGATAACTGTGACCATCTGCCGGATCATGGAGAATGATGTATTGTAAACAAATCGCTTTTTTCTGTTCATGATATCCGTTTTCCGATTTATTCCGGAGCGCGCCTTGCCAAAAGCAATTCAGAATTATATACTGAATAGGTCCGATCCAGGACATATCCCATTCTTATCCGGAGGCATCCCATGAAAGTTTCCGTAGCCATGACCACATACAATGGAGAGAAATACCTCCGCAGACAGCTGGACTCCCTGCTTCTTCAGCAGCGTCCCATCGACGAGCTTGTCGTCTGCGATGACTGTTCTGCTGACGGAACCTGGGACCTGCTGCAGGAATACCGCAGCAGCCACCCGGCATTTCCGATGTTCCTGCACCGGAATCCCGAAAATCTGGGATACCGGAAGAATTTCCGGCAGGCGCTGGAGCTGTGCAGCGGCGATATCTTCTTTTTCTGCGACCAGGATGACATATGGAACCCGGAAAAAATCCGGGACATGTGCAGTGTCCTGGAAGAGAAGCCGGAAATACAGGTCCTGGCATCGTCGTTCACCCTGATTGACAGCAATGACGCGCCCATAGCCGTGCGGAAAATCCGCGGATGGTCCAACAACAACCTGTACTCGGCAGAGGTGGCGGAAGGCGCGCTGGTGCGCATACCACTGGAAAAACTGGTCTTTCACAATCTCTGCCAGGGCTGCGCGCAGGCTTTCCGCGAGCCTCTGCGCAGGCAGTTTCTCGATCATTTCACAGAAAACATGCACCATGACTGGCAGCTGAATGTTCTGGCCGCCTCCCAGGGAGGGCTCTGGTTTCTCAACCGTCCCCTGTTCCGATACCGCATCCACGCGGAGAATACCCTGGGGCTGACAGGCAATACAGCCCTGACAGACAAGTGGGATTTTCTCTACCGCTCCATAGAAACCAGGGAAGGGCTTGCCGTACTGGAACAGATCCGCGCCATCGCCCCTGAAGCAGCCGCTTCAGACGCGGGTGTCATCCGCCGGGGACATTTTCTGGAGAACAACCTGAAAAACCTCAGGGAAAAGCGCACATTTGCCCTTCTGCTCCAGCTGGCAGACCCGCTGTACAGCGAGCTGCGGCAGGGATGGCGTGCCCGCGCGGCAGACCTCGTCTACACAATGCGGCGGTAAGAGAAATCTGCGGGCCGGCCGGAAAGCCTGTCATTTTTTCCCGGCCTTCTGTCTTCTGTGCAGCAGACGGCTGTATACAGCCGCGCGCAGCCTGTTCGGCATGACCGCGCTCATGGTCCGGATCGCGGAGCAGGCTGCATACTGCGGAGCCGAGATAAAGCCCGTGTCATACATATACCGGAAAAGATGAAGATGCTTCCGGAGATACTCATCTCCTGCGCGGCGTCTGTAAAGATCTGCTTCCGCCCGCATCCAGAGGAGCGGTTCCCGGATATTATATCCCCTGCTGCCTCTCTGCAGCATACGCACCCACAGATAATAATCCTCCGGATACTCTTCTTCCGAATAATTCCCTGCATCCAGAACCGCCTGTTTCCGGAACATGACGCAGGGGTGATTGAAAGGACAGCGAAGCCGTGCGTACCGGCGCACAGCTTCCGGCTCCGACGGCAGTATTCTTCTGCCGCACACCGCAGTGTTCTCTCCGTCAAATTCCCTGAATTCTTCAATTGTCCCGCTGACAATATCGATATCCTGTCTGTTCTCCAGAATCGCAAGCTGTCTTTCACAGCGATCCGGGCGGGATATATCGTCACTGTCCATTCTGGCGATGACCGGAAAACGGCAGAAAGAGATACCCTTCTTCAGCGCGCGGCCAAGTCCTCCGTTCACTGCCAGACGGATTATCTGCAGCACTCCGCCGTGCTCCTGCTGCATCTCGCGGATAACCTCTTCCAGACTGTCCGGAAGCGAGCCGTCGCATACCAGCACAAAATCTGAAGGGGGAACCGTCTGTGCGAACATGCTCTCCATGCTCTGCCGAAGATATGCCGCCTTCTCTCTGTGATAGACAGACATCAGAACCGAATACTCTCTCACTTCTCCCTCCGGGCCGTTTCCTGCATCTGGCTGCTCTGTCTGACGTCAAATCCCTCTGTGCTTTCCTTCTGGAAAATCGTGCGGATCGTCAGGAGCACCAGCTTCACATCCAGCAGCAGTGACTGTTTTTCTATATACATCAGATCCAGCAGCAGCTTGTCATAAGCAGAGGTATTGTACTTTCCGAACACCTGCGCATATCCGGTCAGGCCGCCCTTGACGCGCATGCGGTAAGAGAACTCCGGCAGCTGCTCCGTATACATGTGCACATGCTCCACCCTCTCCGGCCGCGGTCCGACAAAGCTCATGTCTCCCCGCAGGATATTGAAGAACTGCGGGCTCTCGTCCAGGCGGGTGGCCCTGATAATCCGGCCCACCTTTGTTATGCGGGGGTCATGGTCCGTTGACGGTATCATGCCCTTCTTTTCGGCGTCCACAATCATGCTGCGGAACTTCAGGATATAGAACCGGCGGCCTCCGCTCGTATAGCGTTCCTGCCGGTAAAAAACCGGCCCTCCGTCCTCAATTTTGATCGCTGCGGCAACCACCAGCATAAATGGAGAAAACAGCGCCAGAAAGAACAGTGCGAACACGATGTCCAGAAGTCGCTTGAAAAAGGCCCGCCAGCGATCCGCGTACCGGTATTTATACTTCATCAGGGGCGTGTCCAGCAGCTGTTTGGTCTCGCAGCCCAGATCCAGAATATCCTCGATATTCGGCGTAAAATAAATATTCTTCCTGTTTTCCAGGCACATGGCCTCCACAACTGCCCTGCGGTCAGGCGAGACTTCATACATGATCACTGTTTCACAGTCGCTGATCCGCCTGTGCAGATGGGTATCTGATATTCCTTCCTGCTCCCTGTGCAGGATCCGGAACAGATGCTGATATTTGCACAGCAGCCTCTCTTCGAACGCGCGGGCGGTCTGTCGGGTTGCCTTGCCGCCGTACAGCAGCAGTGTTGTCTGGGGTTCTACATGCTTCATGAAATAATGCTTTGCCGCCATTACGATGGCGATGGTTCCCAGAACCTGTCCGCACACAGCGGCAGCCCCCGGAAAAATATTGACATAGTCATTGTAAACCAGGCAGCATTCTACATACAGCAGAAAATCAGACATGGCGAAAGAGAGAAACTGGGAAAAGACGATCTCACCTATCGCGGTTGAAGCAATCCGGAAGGCTTTGTAAACGTCACAGAGAATCGTATAGACAGCAAGAAAACACGCAACACTGAAAAGACCTCCCGTGATCCGGTAGGTATCGAACATGCGCGCGTTATAATAAAGAAACCACACCAAGGCAAACAGCCCGCAGTTCCAGACTCGCAGGATCAGGCGGGCTGTATGGGTAACCCTTTTGTTTTCCATAGGCATTTATCTCTGTGTTATTCTGCGGCGGCAGGAGCAGCGGCCTCCGCCCCCCCGTCAGCAGGAGCCTCCGGCACAGAAACGACCGCATCCGCAGGAGGCGCAGCAGGTGGTATCTCCGCTCCCGCGCCGGGATCCGTTACTCCGCCGTCCCCGGCACCCGTATCCACAGGGGCTGTTTCCACAGGAGCGGTCTCTGCAGGAGCCGTTTCCACGGGAGCCGGCTCTGCAGGAGCGGTTTCCGCAGGAGCCGTTTCCACGGGAGCCGGCTCTGCAGGAGCGGTTTCCGCAGGAGCTGTATTCGCAGGAGCTGTATTCGCAGCGCCCGGATCCGCGGCAACTGCCCCGGCATCTCCCGTTCCCCCGGCTGCCGGCTGCGCCGGCGCGGCGGTCTGCTCCGTGGCGGTATTCGCCGGCGTATAAACCGGTGTATAGGAATACTCTTCAGGAGCCGGTACATATTCCTCGCCGTCCCCGGCAGTATCCTCATCCCTGCTGACAGTTTTTCCTGCCATCTTTGATTCGAGCTTCTTTTCTGCCTCCTTCATTTCCGTTCCGTACACATAATGCTGCAGGAAGACGCTGTTTCTATAAAGATCCGGTACGAGCACAGACATGCCGCGGATCGTCTCGGACGTATACGTATCGTCTACCGGCAGGCGATAGCTCTCCAGCGCGCCAATGTCGTTGGTATAGATTGTCTTGACAAATGTCAGAATCTCCGAGATGGTCAGATCCGTTGTCAGCGTCGGAAACAGCTGGTTGGCCACCCGCACCAGCGTACCCAGATCACTCTTCTGCAGCTTGCGGAACGCTGTCATGATTACGTTCCTCTGTCTGTCCGTGCGGCCCCAGTCAGAGTTGCCGATATACCGGACGCGGGAATAGGCGAGCACCTGCTCCGGCGTCATGTCATTCATGCCCTCATGCAGCGTCCAGTCGGAGTTGTCGATACCGGCGTCCTCCCAGGAATTCACATTGATGTAATCAGCCTCCTCGGCGCTCAGCTCAATCTCCAGATTTCCGATAACAGTCAGGGCGTCGATAAAGCCCTCAAAATCGACTTCAATATTTCCGTCGATATGAATGCCGAAATCCTCTTCTATCACCTCATCCATCAGGCTCATGCCGCCGAACTGGTAGGCGGCATTGATGCGGTTGTCGCTGTATCCGGGAATCGGTACATACATATCGCGCATGAGCGATGTCAGGACGATCTTCTGCAGATGCGTATTGATGCTGGCGATGATCAGGGTGTCCGAGCGCTGACGCTCTTCGCCCGGCCGGGCATCCTGGCCGATCAGGAGGATGTTTTTCACGTCATCGGACTTCATCATGCTGATTCCGTCAGAATTAAAAGAGACGCTCTCAACCTTTATGGTATCAGGCTCGCTGGTGGTCTCCTCAAAGACCTCCTCAGCCGGAGGAATGACCACCGTCGGCGTTGTGCTCACCCTTTCAATCTTATTCAGTGTTCCGCTGAGCATGACAAAAGCTCCGACAGCGACAGCGACAAGCAGCACTATCAGAAATACCACAATGGAAATCACCCTGCCGCTGTTCCTTCTACGTCTCAAGGCTGCATCTCCTTCTCCCGTGTGTAATTTTTCCCGGAAAACTAACCCTCATTTTCAGGCGCACTGATGCCGCAGGGCATACAGGCACTGCCTAAACCCACGAAATTATACCACTTTCGTGTTTTCTTGGCAAGACATACGAAAAGCATCCCGGGCCCCAAGAAGGCCCAGTTTCAGTTTTTGTGCCCTGTCTTCTTCATACAGGAGCACCAGAATCATATTCCTGGTTACGCGGAGAGCCGTCCTGACCATGGATACATGACGGTGTTTTCTGGCCATATACAGCTCATTCCGGACGATATAATACCTGCGCCAGGTCTGCTGATTATACACAATCTGCCGCGTCCCGAGGAAACACACATTCCGCCCGTGTCCCACCTCATGCAGAACGCCTTCAAAGGGAAGCTGTACGATCCTGTACCCGGCTTCCTGCAGAGAATAGCAGATATCTGTATCGACAAAATCGATAAAAAGCCGGGATTCATACCCCGGTGTCCTGCAGTATGCCTCCACGCACATAAAGCATCCTGCGGTGATGCAGTTTTCGACCTCGCGGACTCTGTCATCCTCCCGCGCGCGGGGCGCGTAAAAATTCCTGTCCTTTATCCGGCAGGTATATGCGCCGACAGGCCGAAGGCCCGGCTCAGCGGTCTGAAGAGCAGCACTTATATAGCGTTCCAGCAGCTCCGGTACGGCTACAGAATCCTGATCCAGCGTCAGCACCCATGCGGCTTCCATCCGCACAGCCGCTTCCATAATGCGGCGAAGAGCGGCCGCAATACCTGTATTTCTGCTGTTTTTCCGGAGCAGAAGCGTCCGGATGTTTTCCGGCGGCAGTGTTTCTTCCAGAATACGGTGAATCTGCTGTAGTTCTGTCTCATCCGACCCATTATCTTCCAGTGCCAGTATCATGTCCGCCGTGAGCTGCGGTGCCAGCGCCTCCATATTTTGCCGGAAACGGTCCGGATCCGGATGAAACAATACGATGCCGATCAGTATCCTCATATTTTTTTCCTTTTTTCCGCTGCCCGCCGTACTGCCGAGACCATCTCATATCCGGGCAGCCTTTCTGACCGGAAGCTTCCTCTGAGCGTGGCAATGCGCCAGCCGGATTCCTTCAGCGCACCCAGCAGCTTCCCGGGATGCAGCACGGCAGGCGGGCCGGCAACGGGCGCCAGAACCCGGTTTCCTCCGTCGCTGATGCGAAAGCCGCCGAACCGGCGGATCGCCTCAAAATCAGGCGCGTTCCCCAGAAGGACAAAATTCCGGAAAACTGTCTCCGGTTCCCAGAGAAGTCGAAATGCCGGTTTTCCGGCAAGATCCGCCAGACAGGCAAGCGCGCCTTCCTGCAGTTCTCTCACAGCGCGGGCCTCTCTGCTGTCGGGCGCATACTCGTGCTCCGCCAGCCTGGGGACAATCCGGCCGTTCGTGTCCTGTTCAAACCGCTCTGTTGAACCATGGGCCGCGCCAAAAAAGAATTCAAAGAGAGGAACAAAGTTCTGCATCTGGGCATACGCGTCTGTCCGCTCTCCCGGACCAAACAGATAGCCCGAAGCCTGTATCCCGCGTCCTCCCATGGAAAGCGCGTCCGGGTTCAGACCCACATAATATCCCCGTATCTCTGCGGGGATTCCGGCTGATTCTGTCATCTCCAACAGGGCACGCTGCATGTTGCCGTGCCAGCCTATATCGACAATACCGATTTTTCCGGCAAATCCGCTCTGGTGCAGATACTCCTTCAGCAGTCCGTATTCCCCGTCGGCATTTGCGCGCATCTCGCCGCCGATCTTCACAAAAAAGTCGTCCAGCCGGCCGTCCGCAAGCATACTGCGCAGCGGAATCATCGTATCGGCTTCCAGGCCGCAGTCTGTCAGCTCCTGCCCGAAAGTGTCGGCGTCCAGACCGATCTGGTGCAGCAGAGCCCGCAGCGTGCCGTATACAGGCACAAACATCCTGCGGCTCAGTTCCTCCGCGGAACAGCAGCTGCGAAGTGTGGGAACGATCAGGGCGCGGCGGGGTGCATACAGATAGGAATGTCCG
>CAMODP010000071.1 GCA_946611445.1 uncultured Eubacterium sp. | reverse complement strand
CGGAGCTGTCTCTCAGGCTGCGGATTCCGTACGGAATACGACAGAGGAAAAAACCGTGCCTGAAACCCGGGAGGCAAAGACAGCTGATCAGCAGGAAACCGGCGACGCTGAGCGTCCGCAGGGAGCAAGAAGCGCCGCTGACCGCCCGCAGAGTGCGAGAAGCACCGGGGACCGTCCGCAGGGACAGAGGAGCTATGGCGACCGTCCGCAGGGACAGAGAAGCTACGGCGACCGTCCGCAGGGAGCAAGAAGCGCCGGCGACCGCCCGCAGGGACAGAGAAGCTACGGCGACCGCCCGCAGGGACAGAGAAGCTACGGCGACCGCCCGCAGGGCGCCAGAGGCACCGGCGACCGTCCGCAGGGACGTCCCGGCTTCGGTCAGGGAGCCGCGCAGGGCAGGTCCGGCGGGTTCGGCGCACGGGATGACGGCCGCGGCGGCAGCCGCTTCGGGCAGAATCGTCCCGCAGGCGGCAGACCCGGCGCAGGCAGACCGGCAGCCATGGACATGGGCGTGAAAAAGCCCGGACGTGATACAGGGCATAACCGCGATAAAGATAAGGCTAAGGGCGACAAGAGAGACGGCAGGTTTGCCTCTGACAGCAGAAACAGCCGCGGCGGGCAGAAAAACCTGATCCCGAAGGCTCTCCAGAAGCCTGTCCACAGACAGAAAGAGGACAAAAAGGAAGAGGTACGGGAGATCACCCTGCCCGAGAAGATGACGATCCGCGAGCTGGCTGAAAAAATGAAGATGCAGCCGTCCGCCATCGTGAAAAATCTGTTTCTGAAGGGTGAGATCTGCACTGTCAATCAGGAGATCGATTACGACAAGGCAGAGGAGATCGCCCTGGAATATGATATCATTGCCTCTCCGGAGGAAAAGGTTGATGTCATCGCCGAGCTCCTCAAAGAGGATGAGGAGGAAGAGGCCGCCATGGTCTCCAGACCGCCTGTCGTCTGTGTCATGGGTCATGTTGACCACGGCAAGACCTCCCTTCTGGATGCGATCCGGCACTCTCATGTGACAGACCGCGAGGCCGGCGGCATTACCCAGAATATCGGCGCATATGTTGTCAAGATTGACGACAGAAAGATCACATTCCTGGATACGCCCGGTCATGAAGCCTTTACGGCCATGCGTATGCGCGGCGCGAATTCGACGGATATCGCCGTTCTGGTCGTGGCGGCCGATGACGGCGTGATGCCGCAGACAATCGAGGCGATCAACCACGCGAAGGCGGCCAATGTAGAAATCATCGTCGCAATCAACAAGATTGACAAGCCCGGCGCGAACGTAGACCGCGTGAAACAGGAACTGTCCGAATACGGCCTGATTCCTGAGGACTGGGGCGGAAGCACTGTCTTCGCGGAGGTTTCCGCCAAGACAAAAGAGGGTATCGACAATCTGCTTGAGCTGATCCTGCTCACGGCGGATATCCTCGAGCTCAAGGCCAATCCGAAGCGCAAGGCCAGGGGCCTTGTTCTGGAGGCAAAGCTGGATAAGGGCAAAGGCCCGGTGGCGAATATTCTCGTCCAGAAGGGCACGCTGCATGTAGGCGATTACATTGCCTGCGGCGCCGCATCCGGCAAGGTCAGGGCCATGATGGACGAGAATTCCAGACGCCTGAAGGAAGCGGGCCCGTCGACACCTGTCGAGGTGCTCGGCCTGAACGACGTGCCCAATGCCGGAGAGATTCTGGTAGTGACCGATACCGACAAGGAGGCCAAGAACTTTGCGGCAACCTTCATCTCCGAGGGCAAGAACAAGCTCCTGGAGGAGACAAAGTCCAGAATGTCCCTGGATGATCTGTTCAGTCAGATCCAGGAAGGCACGCTGCAGGAGCTGAACCTCATCGTAAAGGCAGACGTACAGGGATCGGTCGAGGCTCTGAAGCAGTCCCTGCTGAAGCTGTCCAATGAAGAGGTTCTCGTAAAGATCATCCACAGCGGTGTCGGCGCGATCAGCGAATCTGACATTTCGCTGGCGTCCGCGTCCAACGCGATCGTCGTCGGATTCAACGTGCGTCCGGACGCCACGGCAAAATCCATGGCTGACCAGGAGAAGGTGGATATACGGCTGTACAAGGTCATCTATCAGGCAATCGATGATATTGAGGCTGCCATGAAGGGCATGCTGGCGCCTGTCTATGAGGAGAAGGTGACCGGTCACGCGGAGATCCGCCAGCTGTTCAAGGCTTCCGGCATCGGAACGATCGCGGGCAGCTATGTGACTGACGGAACGATCCAGAGAGGCTGCAAGGTACGCATCAGCCGCGGCGGAGACCAGATCTTTGAAGGAAATCTGGCATCCCTGAAGCGCTTCAAGGACGATGTCAAGGAAGTCCGTACCGGGTATGAGTGCGGTCTGGTCTTTGAAGGCTTCAATGAGATCCAGGAACTGGATCAGGTCGAGGCTTACATCATGGTTGAAGTGCCCCGCAGCTGATGAGGTATTTGAGCGAAGATGAGAAAAAACAGCGTTAAAAATACACGCGTCAATGAGGCGGTCCGGGAGGAGCTCAGCAGGATTATCCGCACGGAGATCAAGGACCCCCGCATCGCCATGATGACATCCGTGACAGCCGCGATTGTGGCGCCGGATCTGAAGACCTGCCGCGTGATGATCAGCGTGCTGGGAGACGAGCAGCAGAAGAAGGACACCATGGCCGGCCTGCGCAGCGCAGAGGGATTTGTGCGGAGAGCCCTGGCCAGGACGCTGAATATGCGCAATACGCCGGAACTGAAGTTTGTCCTGGATGAGTCGATTGAATACGGCGTCCGCATGTCCAAAATCATAGACGATGTGGTCGGGGCGGACGAAGCCCGCGCGTCTGAGACAGAAGAGGAGTGACGGATGACGCAGAAAAGAGAGATCGGAGAGTTCCTGCAGGGCGTGCGCCATGTGGCGATCGCGGGGCATGTCAATCCTGACGGCGACTGCATCGGCTCCTGTATGGGAACATTCCTGTATCTGCGGGATAACTACCCCGATATCCGTACGGATGTTTACCTGGAGCCTGCCAGAGATGTTTTTCATTTCATCGCGGACCTGGATAAAGCGCAGGACATTCTGCCGGAGGATGCCGGCTGTGACCTGCTCATCCTGCTGGATATCAGCAGCAGGAACCGGATCGGCGTGGCAGGCGGTCTTCTGGAGAAGGCGGAAAAGACGCTCTGCTTTGACCACCATGTGACGAATCCGGGCGGGTTTACCTGGTTTTTTAATGAGCCCGGCGCGAGTTCGGCTTCCGAGGTGGTCTGCGGCTTTATGGACGAAGACAGAATGAGCGCAGACTGTGCGGCGGCTATCTACACGGGGATTGTGCATGATACGGGCGTATTTCAGTACGCCAGCACTTCTCCGGAGACAATGCGTCTGGCAGCCCGTCTGATGGAGAAGCAGATTCCCTTTTCCAGAATCATTGACCAGTCTTACTATCAGAAGTCCTGGGAACAGAACCGGGCGTGCGGGCAGGCCCTGCAAAGCAGTGAGCTTTTTTACGGCGGACGGCTGATCATGAGCACGCTCTCGGCAGAGGAGATGCGCGCGCTGCATGTGACTCCGGCGGACATGGACGGCATCGCGGAAGCGCTCCGGAGCACGATCGGTGTCGAAGCATCCGCGTTTATGTACGAAACTGAGCCCGGCCTGTGCAAGGTCAGTCTCCGGTCAAAGGAGACGGCTGATGTCAGTGCCCTGGCACAGACCTTCGGCGGCGGAGGCCACATGCGGGCGGCGGGCTGCACCCTGCGGTGTTCTCTGGCGGAGGCAAAAGAGAAAATCCGGGAAGGGTTCGGCAGTCTTCTGCAGGAGGAACAGCCATGACGGACGGTGTCCTGATCGTGAACAAACCGGCGGGTTTTACATCACATGACGTGGTGGCGAAGCTGCGCGGCATCCTGCACCAGAGAAAGATAGGCCATACCGGGACGCTCGATCCGGACGCGACCGGCGTGCTGCCGGTCTGCCTGGGAAAAGCGACGAAGCTGTGCAGCTTTCTGACAGATGAGACAAAGAGTTATGAGGCCGTGGTGCTGCTGGGGACGGAGACAGATACACAGGATGTCTCCGGGCATGTGACAGCACAGCGGCCTGTCTGTTGTTCTGAGGAAGAAATCCGGACGGCGACTCTTGGCTTTCTGGGACCGCAGATGCAGATTCCGCCGATGTATTCAGCTCTGAAAAAAGACGGGAAAAAACTCTACGAGCTGGCAAGAGCCGGAATAGAGGTCGAGAGGGAGCCGCGGCCGGTCACTTTCTATGATATTGCCGTAACTGACGTGGAGCTGCCGCGCTTCCGCATCCGGGTGACCTGTTCCCGGGGAACATACATACGGACGCTCTGTCATGATATCGGGCAGAGGCTGGGCTGCGGCGCCTGTATGGAATCACTGGTCCGGACGAGGGTCGGACGTTTTTCCCTGGAGGATGCCAGAAGCCTGGAGGAAATCAGTGAGGCGGCGGAAGCGGGGAAAGCAGAGGAGCTGGTCATCCCTGTCGACGCGATGTTCCGGCATCTGCCGGGCGTCATGACGGCGGAGGATGCTGACGCGGCTGCGCACAACGGCAATTTCATCCCGGAGGAGCTGGTCAGCGTCACTGCACCCGGAGACGCTTCCGGGGAGAGTGAGACATTGTCCGGGACGCCCGCAGCCGGGAGGGCAGAAGAAGCCCGGCTGTATGACAGCAGCGGGGCATTCGTCGGTATTTTTCGTCCGGACGGGAAGCGCTGGAAGCCTGTGCAGATGTTCTGGACCGGCGGTATAAAGAACAGAGAGAACTGATCGAGATGGAATATATAACAGATCTCAGAGACTACAATTCAGACCGCCCCTGTGTGGTGACCCTCGGCAAATTTGACGGCGTTCACCGCGGGCACAGAAAACTGATCAGGCGCGTACATGCCCTGGCCAGGCAGCATGGCTGGAAGGCGGCGGTATTCACGTTTTCTGTTTCACCGCAGGTGAAGATGGGCATGCGGCCCATGCAGATGCTGATGACGAACGCCGAGAGGCGGGCCCTGCTGCGGGAGATGGATGTGGAACTGATGGCGGAGTGCCCGTTCACACAGACACTCCGGTCCATGAAAGCAGAAGATTTTGTCCGGGAGCTGCTTCTGGCCAGGCTGCGCACAAAGGCAGTCATCGTCGGAACGGATTTCCGGTTCGGAAAAGACCGCCTGGGAACCCCCCGGCTGATGAAGGAAATGGGGGAAAAACTCGGATTTGCCGTCGAGATCATTCCCAAGGAACAATTCGGAAACCGGGATATCAGCAGCAGCTATATCCGTGAGGAAATCAGTGAAGGCCGCATGGAGAAGGCGGAAGAACTGCTCGGCTATCCTTACTTTGTCTCGGGAGAGATTGTTCACGGCAGACATCTGGGTCATTCCCTCGGCTTTCCGACGATCAACCAGATCCCGGAGCCGCAGAAGCTGCTGCCGCCGCGCGGGGTATATGTATCACGCACGCTGGTGGCGGGAAAGAAAATGGAGGGCGTGACCAACATCGGTGTCCGGCCGACAGTAAGCGGTTCTTCGCTGAGCGTGGAGACCTACCTGTTTGACTGCTCCATGGATCTGTACGGCCAGGATGCCAGGGTTGAACTTCTGTCCTGGCGCAGGCCTGAGAAACGGTTTGACTCCCTGGAAAGCCTGCAGACGGCAATTGACAGTGACATACAGGACGCGGATCAGTGGTTCGGGAAGAAAAAGCAGGCGCGGGCTGCCGTTTCCGGAAAGACAGAGGTACGGGATTGAGCAAGGCTTTATATATAGCAGAAAAACCTTCCGTGGCCCGGGAGTTCGCCGCTGCGCTGCACGAAGACCTGCAGAGGCGGGACGGGTATCTGGAGTCCGAGAACAGCGTCGTGACATGGTGCGTCGGACATCTGGTCACCATGAGCTACCCGGAAAAATATGATGAGAAATACAGGCGGTGGTCCTTCGATACACTGCCTTTTTTGCCTGCTGTTTTTAAATATGAAGTGATCGGCAGCGCCGCAAAACAGTTTAAGATTGTGAGCGGTCTCCTGAACCGGCCGGATATCGGCATCATCTATGTCTGCACGGACTCGGGACGGGAAGGAGAATATATCTACCGCCTTGTGGCAATGATGGCAAAGGTGCCCGCTGACAAGGAACAGCGCCGGGTATGGATCGATTCACAGACAGAGGAGGAGATCCTGCGGGGCATACGGGAGGCAAAGCCGATCTCGGCGTATGACAATCTATCGGACGCGGCCTATCTCCGCGCGAAAGAAGATTATCTGATGGGGATCAATTTTTCCCGCGCCCTGTCGCTGCGCTACGCCTATACGGTGTCGGATTATCTGGGGAGCAAATACCAGGCGATCTCTGTCGGCCGTGTGATGACCTGCGTGCTCGGCATGGTCGTGCGCAGAGAGCGGGAAATCCGCGGCTTCGTGAAAACCCCGTACTACCGTGTGCTCGGGCAGCTGTGCCTGAAGGACAGGACATTCGACGGGGAATGGCGGGCCGTCGAGGGCAGCAGGTTTTTCCAGAACCCCCGTCTGTATAAGGAAAACGGGTTCCGGGAGAGAAAGGATGCCGAGGAATTGTGCGGGATTCTGGACGCGGCGGCAGCCGGCGTGAACCGGGCGGCAGCGGCTGACGGCGCCCAGGGCCCTGCGGCTGCTGCAGGACAGAAAGAAACGCAGAAATTTCTGACCGTGGAAAAGGCAGAGAAGAAGACGGTGCGCAGAAATCCGCCGCTGCTGTACAACCTGGCGGAGATACAGAATGACTGCTCACGTTTTTTCCACATCAGTCCCGATACTACGCTGCAGATTATCCAGGAACTCTACGAGAAGAAGCTGGTGACATATCCCAGGACAGATGCGAGAGTTCTGTCTGAGGCGATCGCGAAACAGATCGACAGGAATATCCGGGGACTGCAGAACTATGGCCCCTGCGCTGATTTTGCGCGGGATATTCTGGAGAAAGACGCCTGGAAAGGAATCGCAAAAACAAAATATACGGATGACAAGCAGATCACGGATCATTATGCGATCATCCCTACCGGCCAGGGCCTGCGGGAACTGGCGAGGCTGCAGACCCTGTCAGGGCGCGTGTATGACCTGATTGTACGGCGTTTTCTGAGCATTTTCATGCCCCCTGCCGTCTACAGGAAGGTGTCGCTGGTGACCTTTACGGATATACCCGGCAGCACAGACGGCGAGACATTCCGGGAGAGACTGTTTTCCAATTTCAGTGTTCTGACAGACGAAGGCTACCTGAAGGCGGTGTACCGGCCGAAGGCAGAGACCGGGGACGCCGGACAGGCGGAAAAAACCGGGGCGGATGAGAACGGGCAGGAAGGAGCGCGGACTGCAAAAGGAGAAGGGGACGCAGGGCAGGATGACAGGCGGGATTCCGGGGAGCAGCAGGAGATTGCCGGAGACAGTGACCTGCTCGCAGCGCTGTCCTCTCTGCGGAAGGGCAGCCGTCTGCCGGTAAATTCTTTCTTTATAAAAGAAGGCGAGACGGCACCGCCGAAGCGGTATTCCTCCGGTTCGATGATCCTGGCCATGGAAAATGCCGGTCAGCTGATCGAAGATGAAGAACTCCGCGAGCAGATCCGCGGCAGCGGCATCGGCACATCCGCGACCAGGGCGGAGATCCTGAAGAAGCTGTTCAATATCCGGTACCTGGACCTGAACAAAAAGACGCAGATCATCACCCCCACGCAGATGGGAGAGATGGTGTTTGACGTCGTCAATACATCGATCCGGTCCCTGCTGAATCCCGAGCTCACAGCCAGCTGGGAAAAAGGACTGACCTATGTGTCGGAAGGTTCCATCCGCTCCGAGGAATACATGGAAAAGCTGGAAAACTTTGTCTCCCGTCATACGGTCCAGGTGCGGAACTCCGACAACCGGGACATCCTGCGGCGCTGTTTTGACCAGACAGCTGTGTATTACCGCAAAAAAGGCGGCGCTTCCGCCCGCGGCGGGAAAAGAACCTCCGGGAGCGGGAAAAGCAAATCCGGCAAAGTGTGACAATAATTTATCAATTCCCGGAAAAAGCACTTTACGCGGTGGAACATTTATGCGAAAATAAAGCGTGAACTGAACATACTATTTGAAAGGAGTCAAGGCGATGATTTATTCGAAGGAAGTTGAGATGATGTGCCCGGTACATCAGGGCGTGCATCATGGCGCAGCACCGATTCCGGAAGAGGCAAACTGGGTACAGGCAAAGGAAGTCCGCGATATTTCCGGCTTTACACACGGCATCGGCTGGTGTGCCCCGCAGCAGGGTACCTGCAAGCTTTCCCTCAATGTAAAGAACGGTGTGATCGAGGAGGCGCTTGTTGAGACGATCGGCTGCTCCGGCATGACCCATTCTGCGGCAATGGCTTCGGAGATCCTTCCCGGACTGACAGTGCTTGAGGCTTTGAATACAGATCTTGTCTGTGATGCGATCAATACCGCCATGCGCGAGCTGTTCCTGCAGATCGCATACGGACGCTCCCAGAGCGCGTTCTCCGAGGACGGCCTGCAGATCGGCGCCGGTCTGGAGGATCTGGGCAAGGGCAACCGCTCCCAGGTAGGCACCATGTACGGCACCAGGGCAAAGGGTCCCCGCTATCTGGAGATGACGGACGGCTATGTCACGGATCTTGCGCTGGATGAAGATGACGAGATCATCGGATACAAATTCGTGAACTTCGGCAAGATGATGGATTTCATCAAGGCCGGCGATGATGCCAATACCGCTTTTGAAAAGGCAAAGGGACAGTACGGACGGGTAGCAGACGCTGCGAAGTTCATTGATCCGAGAAAACAGTAATAGAGGAGGACGGAAAAAATGGCTTTATTTGAATCATATGAGAGAAGAGAAAAACAGATTCTGGCCAAGCTTGCTGAGTACGGAATCAACTCTATTGAAGAAGCGGCCGAGATCACAAAGGCTGCCGGCCTGGATGTCTACCATCAGGTAGAGGGAATCCAGCCGATCTGCTTCGAAAACGCTAAATGGGCTTACACGGTAGGCGCCGCCATCGCGATCAAGAAGAACTGCCGCAAGGCTTCCGAGGCAGCAGCAGCGATCG
>CAMODP010000070.1 GCA_946611445.1 uncultured Eubacterium sp. | reverse complement strand
TATTACTGACCCTGGCCGACGTCCGATATTACTACATTAAATGGCAATTCAATTGCGCAAAATGAGTCAAACAGAACTCCCCCTTGACCCATTAGGGCAAAGAGATACCCGCCAGCTTCCCGGCGGGTATCTTTTCTCATATAGCGAAAACCCTGCTCATACGTCCTCTTCTTCGATCAGCATGGCTTCGTCATATTTTTCCAGAATGAGTTTCTGGATTCTGTCGCGCGTTTCTGAGTTAATGGGATGAGCGATGTCTCTGTATTCTCCGTCTGTCGTTTTTCTGCTCGGCATTGCAATGAACAGGCCCTTTTCGCCTTCGATGACTTTGATATCGTGGATCGCGAATTCGTCATCGATGGTGATGGACACGACTGCCTTCATCTTCCCCTCTTTTGCTACTTTCCGTACTCTGACATCTGTGATCTGCATACAACTCCTCCTCCCGCACTGCGCAGGCATCTTCCTTAGATCGCATACCGCTCATTTTTTTCGATAACGATCTTGATTCTGTCTTCGCCGCAGTAATAAGAGTTCGCCCTTATCGTATCACGGCTTTCGACAATACAATTCTCAATATGAGTATTGTCACCCAGGTACACATTGTTCAGGACGATGGAATTCTTTATCACACAGTTGTTGCCTACATATACGTCTTTGAAGAGGATAGAATTTTCAACTTGTCCATTAATGATACAACCACTCGAAATTAAACTGTTCTTTACCACGTTGCCAGGATTGTATTTGGCGGGCGGAAGGTCGTCGATCTTGGAATAGATTCCGGGATACTGGCTGAAGAAGTAATCTCTGACCTCCGGTTTTAAGAAATCCATATTCGTTCGATAATAGGATTCCACCGTCGCAATGTTGCTCCAATAGGTATTTATTTTATATCCATAAATCCGTTTCAGGTTCTTGTAACGGATAAAGATATCCTTGACCAGGTCGTACCTGTCTTCCTGTGCACAACGTTCCAGCAGTTCAATCAGCTGACGCCTTCTGATCACGTAGATGCCCGTTGATATGAGGTGGGAATCCGAAACCATGGGTTTCTCTTCAAATTCCTCAATCCGGTAATCTTCGTTCATCTTCAGGACGCCAAACCGGCTCGGATCGTCGTCTCTGCATTCCGTGCAGACAATCGTGATGTCTGCCCGCTTTGCGATATGATATTCCAAAACCTTGCCAAAGTCAAGCTTATATATTCCGTCGCCCGATGCGATTACCACGTAAGGCTCGTGCGACTCCTGCAGCCACCGGATATTCTGGTACAGGGCATCTGCCGTTCCGCGGTACCACCAGCTGTTTGTCGTCGTCACAGTCGGCGTGAAAACATACAGCCCGCCCTGCTTGCGTCCGAAGTTCCACCACTTGGAAGACATCAGGTGCTCGTTCAGGGATCTCGCGTTATACTGCGAAAGCACCGCCACCTTCTGTATGTGGGAATTCGTCATGCTGCTCAGGGCAAAATCGATGCTCCGGTAACTGCCTGCGACCGGCATGGCCGCTATGGCACGCTTGTCGGACAGTTCCCGCATCCTGTTGCTGTTCCCGCCGGCAAGGATTATTCCCAATGCTCTCATAGCTGCTCACCACCCTCCTTTATCAGGGCCCCGCCTCCTGGCAGTTCTCCGTCAGTGTAGTCTTCGGCGGTTGTGACACCGTTCAGCACTGTATTCTTTCCTATTTTCATGTTGTCCGGCACGACGCTTCCTTCGCCGATCGTGGCCAGCCCCCATCCGTAGATCTGCGGTTTCCAGACGTTCGGGACTTCCTCTCCCACGCCGATCCGCACATTGTCACCGATCCGGACATCCTCGGCAATAATGGCCTTGTCGATCTGCGATCCGGCGCCGATCACTGTGCCGCGCATGACAATTGAATTGCGGACAACGGCGCCCCGGCTGACCGTCACGCCGGCGCCGATCACCGAGTCGTGAACCTCTCCGTAGATTTCCGAACCCTCTCCGATGATGCAGCGATCCACAACACCTTCCCCGGATACATACTGCGGCCGGATGATCTCACCGTTCGTGTAGATCTTCCAGAATTCCTCATACAGGTTGAATTCCGGTATGATGTCGATCAGCTCCATGTTGGCTTCCCAGAAAGATCCGAGCGTTCCTACGTCCTTCCAGTACCCGTTGAACTCATAGGCAAACAGCCGCTGTCCCTTATCTCTGCAGTAAGGCAGAATATGCTTGCCGAAATCGCATCCTTTCTGCTCACGGAGCGCGATCAGGGATTCTTTCAGCGTGCTCCAGCTGAATATATAGATGCCCATAGAGGCCAGATTGCTGCGCGGATGTTCAGGCTTTTCCTCGAAATCCGTAATCCTGCCGTTGCCGTCTGTAATCATGACGCCAAAGCGGCTGGCTTCCTCGATCGGCACGGGCATACAGGCAATCGTGACGTCCGCGTGATTCGCACGGTGGAAATCCAGCATCACCTCATAGTCCATCTTATAAATATGATCACCCGAGAGGATCAGGACATAATCCGGATTCATGGACTCCATATAGGCCATGTTCTGATATATCGCATTTGCCGTGCCAGTATACCACTCACTGCTGTCACTTTTTTCATACGGAGGCAGTATGGTCACGCCGCCGACATTGCGGTCCAGGTCCCACGGGATGCCAATGCCTATGTGGCTGTTCAGGCGCAGCGGCTGATACTGTGTCAGCACGCCTACCGTATCCACACCGGAATTGATACAGTTGCTCAGAGGAAAGTCAATGATCCTGTATTTTCCGCCAAATTCAACCGCGGGCTTTGCCACTTTGTCCGTCAGCACGCCAAGCCGACTGCCCTGACCGCCTGCCAGAAGCATGGCGATCATTTCTTTCTTGATCATGCTATCACCTCTTGTTTTTTAATACATGGATTATAGCACGTTTGATTTTGATTGTGAACATTTTTCATAGACAAACTGGTAATTACGCCGATAAATTGTAAAAATTGCCTAATTTTGGGGACGCTTTTTGCCCTTGCTTCCCAGTCAGCGCATTCTGACGCGGCTTGCTTTTTCAGCCCGCTTCTTTTATAATGAGGTACCGGCAATTCATGACTATAACTATAATCCGGGGGCGGAATTCATATATGTATACTCTATCTTTCCAGAAACCTGCACATCTTCATTTTATCGGCATCGGGGGCATCAGCATGAGCGGGCTGGCAGCCATCCTTCTGAATGAGGGATTTACGGTCAGCGGCTCAGATTCTCAGGCTTCACAGCTCACAGAACGTCTCGAAAAGGCCGGGGCACGCATCAGTTGTCCCCAGGCGGCGGAAAACATCACCGATGATATTGACGCCGTAGTCTACACCGCCGCTATCCATCCGGACAATCCGGAATATGCCTGTGCCGTATCCAGGGGAATCCCAATGCTTTCACGGGCTGAGCTTCTGGGGCAGATGATGAAAAACTACCGGATCCCGATCTGCGTATCCGGCACGCACGGAAAGACAACGACGACTTCTATGGCCGCCCATGTTCTGATGGAGGCCGGTATGGATCCCACCATCTCCGTAGGCGGCGTTCTGCCGCTGATTCAGGGCAACTACCGCATTGGCGGCAGGGACACATTCCTGATGGAAGCCTGCGAATATACAAACAGCTTCCTGAGCTTTTTTCCGAAAATCGGCATCATTCTGGATATAGACGCGGATCACCTGGACTTCTTCAAGGATCTGGAGGATATCCGGCATTCCTTCCGGCGTTTTGCGGAGCTGCTCCCTGCCGACGGCACGCTGATTATCAACGCGGATGATCCGGCATATAAAATGATCTCAAAAGATCTCCCCTGCCGCACCGTCACCTATTCCCTGAAGGGAAGCGGAGATTTTACCGCGGATGCCGTTTCCTACGATGAGATGGGCTGTGCCTCCTTCCGCGTCATGAAGGACGGCGCGCCTTACGGCAGCTTCTCGCTCTCCGTACCGGGTGAGCACAACGTAAGCAACGCCCTGGCTGTCATTGCGCTGGGCGATACCCTGGGCCTCCCGGCAGAGACCATTCGTGCCGGCCTCTCTTCCTTCCACGGCACAAACCGCCGTTTTGAGTACAAGGGAAAGATGGGCGAGGTAACAGTAATTGATGATTACGCGCATCACCCCACCGAGATCCGGGCCACCCTGCGCACAGCGGCAAAATACCCGCACAGAAAAGTGTGGTGTGTATTTCAGCCGCATACCTATACCCGGACGAAGTCTCTCCTGCATGAATTTGCCGAGGCGCTGACGCTGGCGGATCATGTGGTTCTGGCTGATATCTACGCCGCCAGGGAGCTGGATATCTACGGGATCTCTTCCAGAGATGTACAGGAAGAAATCCGCAAGCTCGGCACAGACTGTGACTACTTCCCCTCGTTTGCGGAGATCGAAGCCTTTCTCCGGGACCGGTGTGAACCCGGGGATCTTGTGATCACCATGGGCGCGGGCAATGTTGTCCGCATCGGCGAAGATCTCACGGCAGGCTGAGACGGAGAGAAGAATAACATGGGCTCTATCATGATTCAGGACAGCCGTCTGGCAGGGGCGACCATGCTGCCGGACGACTTTGTCGACTACTATATGCCCCGGGCAAACGGGGAATTTGTCAAAATATTCCTGTACCTGCTGCGCAGCGCACACGCGCCTGACAGAAATCCGTCACTGTCATCTCTGGCTGACGTTTTTTCCTGCACGGAAAAAGACATCCTGCGGGCGCTCCGGTACTGGGAAAAAGCCGGGCTGCTGGGTCTCCGGTTCACCGGCGGCAGGAATGCTGCCCGGAAAGAGCTGGAAGAGATCACGCTGCTGCCCGTATCCAGGAACCTTGAGGCAACCCGCCTTGAACCGGATGAACTGTATCTGGATGCGGTCCCGGATGCCGACGCTTCCGCGAAGACGGCGGAAGAGCCTTCTGCCGGAGAAACCGCTCCCGCCGAAACGGAAGCTCCCGCCGGTAAAGAGCCTCCTGCCGAAACGGAACCGGCGCAGATCAGCAGTACGCGTCTCCGGGAGCTGAAAGACAACGAAGAAGCGCGCAAAATCCTGTATGTAGCGGAGCGCTACCTGGGGCGGCCTCTCAGTACGACAGACATGCGCCGTCTGCTCTATTTCTTCGATGAACTGCAGTTTCCGTTTGACCTGCTGGATTATCTGATCGAATACAGTGTAACCAAAGGCGGCCGCAGTCTGAACTATATTGAAAAGGTGGGGCTTGCCTGGCACGCGGAAGGGATCCGCACGCTTCGTGAGGCCAAGGCCGGCACCAGTCCGCACAATAAAGAATACTATACCATTTTCAAGGCGTTCGGTATCCGCAACCGGGATCCCATTCCGGATGAAAAGAAGGCCATGACCCGATGGCTCTATGACTATGGGTTTTCTCAGGAGCTGATCGCGGAAGCTGCCGCCAGGACCGTACGGAAAACGGGACAGCCCAGCTTTCCGTATGCGGAACGCATCCTTTCCGACTGGCACAGGGCGGGTGTCCGCACTGCAGAAGATGTCGCGCGCGAGGATGCCCGGCATCAGGACAGTCAGTCAGGCCAGCGGAACGGCACTTCTTCCGGAAGAATAAAAGCCGCCTCCGCTCCGGCAAAACCAAACCGGTTCAGCAGTTTTTCTCAGCGGAACGAATATGATTTTGAGCGGCTGGAGCAGAACAAACGAGAAAAACAGAACCGTTCGTCCGGGACAGACATACCCGGACAGACAGAGGAAAACGGAAAGGGATAGGATACAGCCGCGCAGAAGGGAACCACAGGTACAGCCATGCCACTGACAAATACCCAGCATGATGCAATCATGCGAATCTGTAATGCAAGAGCGCAGAATGCCCGCCGCATTCAGGAACAGCGCGAGGCGGAAGTATATGCGGAAATCCCGGAACTGGCCGCCCTGGATGAGGAGAGGGCTTCCCTCGCTCTGCAAAAAGCGCGCGCCGCTGTCGGTCTGGGCGGCGGTGAAGATATTGACCTGGCTGCCGCGCTTTCCCGCATCGCGTCCAGGCGGACCCGGCTTCTGCAGATGCACGGGTACACAGACGAATGGCTGGAACCGCCCTATACCTGCCCCATCTGCAGGGATACCGGCTATGTCGGCCGGGAAAAATGCCGCTGCTTTCTGCAGCTTGAGTCTGAAATGCTGTACACCCAGGCTCATCTGGAGGATATGCGCCGGGAAGCCGGGTTTTCCGCATTCAGCCTGGCGTATTATCCTGACGACCAGCCTGACCCGCGGTCAGGCCGCACCCCCAGAGAAGATGCCGCCGATGCCCTGCACCAGGCTGAAGCGTTCGTCCGGGACTTCGGCCGGGACGGCTCCGGTCTGTTCATATACGGAAATGTGGGCGTCGGGAAGACATTCCTGTCCCGCTGCATTGCCGGAGAGCTGCTCCGGATGGGACACAGCGTCCTGTACATCACTGCCTATGATCTGTTCGACAGCCTGCGGACATACACCTTCGAAGACCGCCGTGCCGGACGTGAGACACACGACCTCATTTTTGACAGTGATCTGCTGATCATCGATGATCTCGGAACCGAACTCTCCAATACGTTTGTGGCATCGCAGCTCTTCCTCATTGTAAATGAGCGGATTCTCCGGCAGAAACAGACGATCATTTCCACGAACCTGTCTCTGTCGGAATTCCGGGACACATTTTCCGACCGTACATTTTCCAGAATCTACGGGCACTATGCACTGCTGCACATGTCCGGACCCGACATCCGGACCCTGAAATAGGAGAATTGATATGAGTGCTGAAAAGTCCAATTACTATGACTCCATACCGGTAGGCCGTCTCGGCATCATCCCCATGCAGAGCTGCGCGGAAATGGGGGTTAAGGTTGATGATTATCTGGTGCAGTGGCGCCGCGAAAGAGAATCCGACCACAAAACCTCCCTGACCGTGGAGGGCTATGAACGGGATACCTACATCATTCCGTCCCGCGTGCCGCGGTTCGGATCCGGTGAGGCCAAGGGAATTGTCCAGGAATCGGTGCGGGGAGATGATATCTATATTCTCGTGGATGTCTGCAATTATTCTCTCACCTACTCCCTGTGCGGCCATGTGAACCGTATGTCGCCGGATGACCATTATCAGGACCTGAAGCGGATCATCGCCTCTATCGGCGGAAAGGCCCGCCGGATCAACGTGATCATGCCGTTTCTGTATGAGAGCCGCCAGCACAAGCGCTCCGGGCGCGAATCCCTGGACTGTGCCATAGCGCTGCAGGAACTGGTCTCCATGGGCGTGGACAACATCATCACTTTTGACGCCCACGACCCCAGGGTCCAGAACGCAATCCCGCTCCACGGCTTCGAAACCGTCCAGCCTGCCTATCAGTTTATAAAAAACATCCTCCGCCATGCGGATGCGGAAATGAAGATAGATCCGGATCACCTGATGGTCATCAGCCCGGACGAGGGCGGCATGACCCGCGCGATCTATATCGCGAACAACCTCGGCGTGGACATGGGAATGCTGTACAAGCGCCGTGACTATTCCACCATTATCGACGGGCGCAACCCGATCGTTGCCCACGAATATCTGGGTTCAGATGTCGAGGGCAAGGACATGATCATCGTTGATGACATGATCTCCTCCGGCGACAGCGTCATCGAAGTGGCCTGGCTCCTGAAGAAAAAAGGAGCCCGCAAGGTGTACATATGCACAACCTTCGGGCTGTTTACAAACGGACTGGAAAAATTTGACCGGGCCTTCAAGGAAGGATATTTCCACAAGCTCGTAACCACGAACCTGGTCTACCAGACGCCGGAGCTGCTGAAGAAGCCTTATTACATCAGCTGTGATATGAGCAAGTACATTGCCCTGATTATCGACACGCTGAACCACGATACTTCCATCAGCAGCCTTCTGGATCCTTCAGACCGCATACAGAAGGTCATCCGGAAGTTTAATAACCACGAGACTATTTAAGGTTTATACCACCTGTGACATGTCATACAGTCCGGCCGGCTTCCCGGCCAGGAATTTTGCGGCCTGCACGGCGCCTTTTGCGAAAAGGGCTCTGGAGTAGGCCGTATGTTTAAATGTGATGACCTCGTCCTGTCCGGCAAAGATAATCTCATGCTCGCCGACGATCGTTCCGCCGCGCACGGCAGAGATGCCGATCTCCTTTCCGTCCCGCTTTTCGTGGCGTTCACTGCGGTCGTACACAAAATGGTACGCGCCGTCCAGCGCTTCATTCATGCACTCTCCCAGCGCGATCGCCGTCCCGCTGGGGGCGTCTATCTTCCGGTTGTGGTGTTTTTCCACGATTTCCATATCAAAGCCGGCCGGCGCAAGCTTTGCAGCCGCCTCTTTCAGCAGCTTCATCAGCAGATTGATGCCGACAGACATATTTGCGGAACGCAGAATCGCAATTTTCTGACTGTCTTCCGCCACTTTTTCCAGCTGCGTCTCCGACAGGCCTGTTGTGCAGAGAACAATCGGAAGGCCTCTGGAGACACAGTAATCAAGCAGCCCGTCGACTGCGCGGAAATTGGAAAAATCGATCATGACATCCGCCGCCGCGTCACAGGCCGCGGGATCTGTATATACCGGATAGCCGAGATCGTCCCGCTGCAGCAGGTCGATGCCGGCCGTCACCTGCATATCAGGCTCTGCGGCAATCATCTCTGTGAGAACCCTGCCCATATAGCCGCAGCAGCCGCTGAGAATTACGTTAATCATAGTGGTTCCTCTTTCTTGATTTTAATAACGTACGCCGGTGTGGAACCAGGGGAGATCCAGGTGTCCGCTGCTCCGCCGGCCCGAGTCTGCTCATCTGGGATGCTCACAGAAAAGTTCTGTGACCATCCAGGATTCGACCGGTCTCGGGCACGTACTCGCTGAATGCGTCCACATGTATCTCCCCTGGTTCCTTACCGACTGTGTTTCGACTGATATCAGTTAACTGCAAGTCCGAATTCCTGCATAGCCTGCCGCAGCACGGCCTCGTTCTTCGGGTCCATCTCGCACATCGGGCCGCGGAACGGGCCGGCTTCCCTGCCCATCAGGTTCAGTGCTGTCTTCACCGGAATCGGGTTGACCTCGCAGAAAAGGGCGTCGACCAGCGGAACTGCTTTCAGCTGCATCTTCGCGGCGGCGGCAAAATCTCCTTCCAGCGCTTTTGCCGTCATATCATGGGTGAAGCGCGGCGCGATATTC
>CAMODP010000069.1 GCA_946611445.1 uncultured Eubacterium sp. | reverse complement strand
CGGACAGCAGCCGGGCTGAATCGGAAGTCAGTGAAGTGACGGACAGCAGTGCTGCCGATTCGGGAGCTGGCGAAGTATCCGACGGCAGCACAGATGATTCGGAAGCACATGCATTGTCGGACAGCAGTGCCGGGCCTGGGACAGATGCGGCTCCGAAGGAGCCTTCTGAATCCGGGGAAGATGGGACGGCAGCCGGTTCGTCAGGCTCCGGCGAGGGAGAGGTGACGTTTGTCGCTGCGGGAGACAATCTGATTCACCAGCGGCTGTATGAGCAGGCTGCCGCACGAAGCGGCGGCAGTTCCTATGATTTTGCCTATGCCTATGACATGGCGGCTCCCTTTATCACGCAGCATGATATTGCGTGGATCGATGTCGAAACACTGATTAACAACCGGTTTGAACCCAGCGGGTATCCCGATTTCTCCACACCGGGAGAAAATGGAAATGCCCTTTTGGAAGCCGGCTTCAATGTGTTCAGCCTGGCCAGCAACCACACCTATGATTTCGGAGCAGAAGGCGTTGAGGCCACTCTGGATTACTGGGATGAGACTCTTCCGGACGGTGCCGTGACAACCGGGCTGTGGGAAGGGGACCGGTATGAAGATATTCCGATCCTGACGACTGAACAGGGATACCGGATTGCCTTTCTGACATATGTGGACTTTATGAATGGCGCGCCCGAGGAGGAAATGCCCGGCCGCGTGATCCTTCTGGCGGAGGAAGACCTGATCCGGGATCAGATCCGGCTGGCACGGGAGCAGGCTGACGCGGTTATTGTGAGCTGCCACTGGGGTGAAGAGGGCAGCCACGACATCACTGAGGACCAGATGCTGATGTCCCAGAAGGTGGCAGACTGGGGCGCGGACATCATCATCGGCGACCACACACATGTTATACAGAACGCTGCCTGGATCACAGCCGCGGACGGCCGGCGGGTATTCTGCGTGTACTCATTGGGGAATTTTGTCTCCACGCAGGAACTGCCTGATGAACTGATCGGGCAGCTGTTCGAGGTCACACTGCGTTTTATGGACGGACCGGACGGGAAAATAGTCGAAGTCGCGAATCCGAAGCTGGTTCCGATACTGACGGTCTACGGAGAAGACGGCACAGAATCACGGACGGCCCTGTACAGGGATGTCACGAATGAAGACATCAGGGAGCACGGCATCCGCACGGCATTTCCGGAATTTACCAGAACCTATATAGAAAAAGTGATCCGAGACAACGTGAACGGACAGTTTCTGGAAGAACCTCTCACAGAGTTCACAGACGACGGGGAGGAAGAAGCAGAAGAGGCCACGGCCTCCTCAGAAGAAACCGAACAGACAGAAAAAGAGACGGGATCTCCGGAGGAAGCCGGAGAGACTGAAAAGGAAGCGGGAACTTCAGAAAATGCCGAAGACACCGAAAAAGAGGAGGAGTCTTCGGAGAATACCGAGGATACAGAAGGCAGAACAGAAAAGGCAGTAAGGATAGAAAAAACAGGAAAACCGCTGCCCGGGACAGAACCGGAAGAAACTGCGGCAGCCTGACGGCGGCTGCGGCGGAAACAGACAGAACAATAAAAACTGACAGCAGTATAATCATATATTTAGGGAGGGAATCATGGCAGAGAATTTTACATTTTACGCGCCTACGAAGGTGGTTTTCGGAAGAGATACGGAGCAGCAGTGCGGAGCATTGGTCTCGGAATGCGGAGGCACACGTGTGCTGCTGCATTACGGCGGGCAGAGCGCGGTCCGTTCCGGTCTGACTGCCCGGGTTCGGAAGTCCCTGGAGGATGCCGGGCTGTTCTGTGCGGAGCTTGGCGGCGTTGTGCCAAACCCGCACCTGTCAAAGATCCGGGAGGGAATAGCCCTGGGAAAGAAGGAAGGGATTGATTTCATCCTGGCTGTCGGCGGCGGCAGTGTCATAGATTCGGCGAAGGCGATCGCCTATGGCCTGGCGGAGGAAGGAGATGTATGGGATCTCTACTCGAAGAAAAGAAAAGCGAAGGCCTGCCTGCCGGTCGGCGTTGTCCTGACGATCGCCGCTTCCGGCAGCGAGATGAGCAACAGCTCCGTTGTGACAAAAGAGGATGAAGACCTGAAAAGAGGCTATAATGACGACCTTTG
This sequence comes from uncultured Eubacterium sp., assembly GCA_946611445.1. Taxonomy (GTDB): domain Bacteria; phylum Bacillota; class Clostridia; order Lachnospirales; family Lachnospiraceae; genus Bilifractor. Next base: position 7,118 of record CAMODP010000069.1, on the reverse strand, counting down.
CCGCCCCCGGTTCGCAGTCATGAATCCGGCGCTGACACAGACGCTTCCTGACTGGCAGACAGAAGCGGGATGCACGGATATCCTGATGCACACACTGGAGAGATACTTCCCGGCAGGGCCGCATATGGAGCTGACAGATACGATTGCCGAAGGTCTGCTGCGCACTGTGATCCGGAATGCGGAGATTCTGCATACCGAGCCGGACAATTATGACGCCCGCGCGGAAGTCATGTGGGCCGGCAGCCTCTCTCACAATGACCTGACCGGGTGCGGACAGCTCACCAGAGGAGATTTTGTCTGTCACGGTCTGGAGCATGAGCTGAGCGGATTCTATGATGTGACCCACGGCGCGGGACTGGCCGCCGTGTGGGGCAGCTGGGCCAGGTATGTATACAGGGATGCCCTTGACCGTTTTGTGAGGTTTGCGGAAAAAGTTTTCGATATAGGCGTTCAGCCCGCGGACCTGGAGGGACCGGCACTGCAGGAGGCACGTGAGAAGGCTGCCCTGGCAGGCATAGAGGCGCTGGAAAATGTGTTCCGCCGGATCGGCATGCCGACTTCCCTGACGGAGCTCGGCCTGCAGGTCAGCGAAGAGGACTGCCGGCGTCTCGCCGCTTCTGCCGCGGCTGCCTGCGGCGGCAGCAAGGGCGCCGCGCGTCTGCTGTATGAAGAGGATATGTTTAATATTTATATGGCGGCACGCTGAAACGGGAGCCCGCGGCGCCAGGCCGGCAGAGTCGGACTAGAAAGAAAGGCTGGTATCAGAAAAACGGATGGAAACAAATACACAAGCTGCAGAAAAGAGAAGCGGGCAGTGGTTCGCGCTGGGTCTCAGAAACGGGATTCCCATCTGTATGGGGTACTTCGCCGTTTCCTTCGCGCTGGGGATCACTGCCCGGAACTGCGGACTTCATGCTTTTCAGGCATTCCTGATGTCTCTTCTGATGGTTGCCTCTGCGGGTGAATACGCCGCTGTGACGCTGATCGCTTCAGGTGCCGGCGTGGTTGAGATGATTATTACCTCGCTGATCGTCAACCTGCGGTATTTTCTCATGAGCTGTTCTCTTACGCAGAAGCTGCGTCCGGGAGCGCCCCTGATACACAGGTTCCTGCTTCCGCAGGGCATAACAGATGAGATCTTCGGCCTGTCTGTTTCAGTAGACGGGTGGCTGAATCCGTTCTATACATACGGCATGCTGATCATATCCGCAGCCGGATGGTGCGCGGGAACGGTGCTGGGGGTGGTCATGGGAAACATCCTGCCGGCCTGGGTGACAAACGGTCTGAGCGTGGCCATGTACGGCATGTTTCTGGCAATCATTATTCCGCCCGCCCGAAAATCCGGATTTATCCTCGGCCTTGTGATCGTCTCTATGGCAGGGAGCGGCCTGTTTGCTGTTCTCCCGGGCATACGGCAGGTTTCTTCGGGCTTCCGGATTATCATTCTGACAGTGCTGATTGCCGGCGCTGCCGCATGGATCCGGCCGATAGAAGAGGCCGAAGAAGAGTCCGGTGAAACCGGGCGGAAGAGTCCGGAAAACGAGAGCATTCTGAAGAGCGTGGAACAGGGCCGGACAGAAGGAGGGCAGTTATGAGCGGCAACAGAATATACGCAGCGCTGTTTGTCATGGCTCTGACGATCTACCTGATCCGCCTGACGCCCTTTCTCTTTCTGCGCAAGCCGATTACAAACCGGTGGTTCCGTTCTTTTCTGTACTATGTGCCGTATGTGACCCTGGCAGTGATGACATTTCCTGCCATTCTGACGGCCACCGGAGACATTCGCACCGGCACGGCCGCGCTTATAGTCGGCCTTCTGACGGCCTGGTTTTCAGGGGATCTTTTTGCCGTAGCGGTAGGATGCTGTATGACGGTATTTCTGGTCGCCTGGATTCTGTGACGAGCTGACGGCAGGGAGAGAGTGATGAAGAAAACAGTGCTTATGGCACTCACGCTGATGCTGTTTCTGCAGGCCTGCGGGGGTGCGGAACAGGATCCGGGCCGGCAGTTCTCCGGAGAGTCGGAGCCTCCGGAGGTGCTTGAACCGGTTGAACTGACGCCGGACCAGGACGGACAGGCGGCAGCCGATTCGGAACCGCCTGCCGGAGGCTGGCGAGAGACCGTATCGGGCTTTCTGCAGGAAATTCCGGGGGTTGGGGATTATGTGGAGTCGCTCCCGGCGGGGGGTTCCCTGTTCGTCAACCGGGCCCCGGATTTTTATTATTATCAGCAGCTGAGCGGGGAAGAGCAGGCTCTCTACGATGCCATGTGGATGGTCGTACAGGATCCTACATCCACAGAATACCGGAAGAAGGTCTCCGTTTCCGTGGACCCTTCATCAGACATATTCGAAACAGAGATCACACATGCCATGCATGCGCTGGAAAATGACCATCCGGAGCTGTTCTGGCTGAAACAGAACGGAACCTTTCACTATTATTATCTGGACATGCCGGACCGCAGCGGGAGCTACTCCCTGATGGTACAGCTCTCAGATACCTATGATGCCTATCAGGAAGAAATGTCCGTCTTCAATGCTGCCGTCGCTGATTTTATGGCAGGAATTGACCTGACGGCTCCGGATCCCCTGATTGCCCTGGAAATCCACGATAAGCTGATCGATCTCGTATCGTATGACGAGGTACTGGCTTCAGAAGAAGCAGCCGGCGCGACCTCGGATTACGGATACACGGCATACGGCGCCCTGGTGGCAAACAGCAGGGGCGAGGCACACACAGCTGTCTGCGACGGTTATACCTATGCCTATCAGTACCTTCTGCAGCAGGCCGGCATCATGGCTGTGCGCGTGGCGGGATATGCAGGCGACTCTGCCGAGACGGCGGGGGGCCACTCCTGGAATGTGATCAGGCTGGATGACGGCTGGTATGAGGTGGATGCCACCTGGGACGACAACAACCCCGGGTTTGACCAGCAAGATCCGGACAACTGGCTTCTGAACGAGGCGGTGAACGACTGGAATTACTGGGACCGTATCCGGCATTACATGTATGGGCTGACCACGGCAGAAATCAGTTCGTTTGTGCCCGATGACAGCTTTACCTATTATTATGAGTCTGACGAATGGACGGGCCATGCCTCATTCCTCGGCTCCTCGGTTCATATCCGCGACACGGAGGCGCAGCAGGAAATCACGCACGACTACATCACCTATCTTGCGCCGGAGGCCTACGGCACCACGTATACCTATGACTACCTGGTCAACTGGCGCTGGCAGCGGCTGCAGGAAGCCCAGACAGACGGGTATACGGAGGACAGCCAGACAGACGGATACACAGAAGATGGGTATACAGAAGACGGCTATTCAGACAATGGCTACATAGGGGATGGTTATTCGGAGGAAGGTTATACAGAGGACACATACACGGGAGAGTATTGAAATGGCGGATCTCAGTACACTGTGCTATCTGGAGCGGGACGGAAAATATCTCATGCTGCACCGCACGGTGAAAAAGAATGATGTGAACAAAGACAAATGGATCGGCGTCGGCGGTCACTTTGAACAGGACGAGAGCCCTGAGGAATGTGTCATCCGTGAGGTGAGAGAAGAGACCGGGTATACGCTGACCGACTGGCGCTACCGTGGAATCGTCACCTTTGTCTCCGGAACAGGGATCACGGAATACATGTCTCTTTTTACTTCTGACAGCTTTTCCGGCGAACCGATCGAATGTGACGAAGGCGTTCTGGAATGGGTAGACAAAAAAGAGGTCTTCGGTCTCAACATCTGGGAAGGCGACAAAATCTTCTTCCGGCTGCTGGAGAGCGAAGAACCCTTTTTCTCCCTGAAACTGGTCTATGACGGCACAGACAGGCTGGTCAGCGCACACCTGAACGGGAGGTTAATCCGCTGAAGATTCGCCTGCCGGGTGCGTAAAGGCCAGCAGAATCTGGTGAATGGACCGGTGCAGATACGGCAGGTATTCTTTCAGAGATGCCGGCGAGTTGTACAGTATACAGCTGTAACCGGTTGAACTGATCAGCTCAATCAATGTAAACAGCAGCAGCTCCGGCTGCTCGCATTCAATCTTATCAGCCTTCATGATCTGGAGATAATTCTCATATATTTCCGCAAAGCTCTCCGGGTCGCCCGTGGCTTCCGCGGCGTGCCGGAAGATGCCCCAGGACAGATTCTTCGCGATGAATTTCAGAAGATGCTTGTTGTGCTGCAGGTAGTTCAGCATATAGTCTGTCATGGACAGCAGATAGGCTTCGAACCCCTGCTGTGCGTCAGGGTACAGGCTCACAGCTGCCTGTGCCTCAAGAATCAGCTGGCTGGATTTGCGGGCGACAAGCTGGTCACGCAGATCATATTTGTCCCTGAAATACAGATAGAAAGTACCCTTGGCCAAGCCGGCCTTTTTTGCGATATCCGCAATGGTCGTCCCCGCAAACCCCTGGTTGACAAACAGGTCATAGGCGGTAGACAGCAGAGACGCTCTTTTCGATTTCTTGTTTTCTTCTAATTTTCCCATTTTCTCACCTTACGAATTTCACACGGTGAACACCGTTCGGACCGACGGATCTTTTTTATGATAGCATGAGGGCAGCAGCATGGCAACCGGAAAATGACTGAAATTCATTTGATGAGCAAAAAGAGCCGTCAATGCGGGAAAACAGATGCCGGAGGGTATCCGGGAGAAGAGGTCATTAAGATTTAGAAAAGAGGTTGAAGAAAGGATAAATGCCTTTATATCATGTTTGTATGGACTATGTAAAAATCTGCCTGTTACAATCATGCAGGGGGATTAACAGTCATGAGTAATTCTGAAGAAAAGCCAAGAACCGGCGGTATAAATGAGAGAACTGCCATCGGGGTCCGAGTCAGCATAGCTGCCATTCTGTGCAATGTTCTCCTTTTTGCCGTAAAGCTGTTCGCCGGGCGGCTGCTGCGGGCAACATCTGTTGTTGCCGACGCCGTAAACAATCTGTCAGATGCGGCATCTTCCGTAGTCAGTCTCATCGGCATGAACATGTCCGGAAAGCCGGCTGACAGGGAGCACCCCTTCGGCCATGGCAGAATGGAGTATGTGGCCGCACTCACCGTCGCATTTCTGATCATGGCGATCGGTCTGTCCTTTTTCAGAGAATCCGTAGATCATATTCTGCATCCGGCACCCATGCAGGAGTCCGTTCAGATGCTGGGACTCCTGACATTTACCATTTTGGCGAAGCTTTTTTTGTTTGTCATGTTCCGGCATTTCGGAAAGAAGATCGATTCAGGCATCTTCCGGGCCTCTTCCATTGACAGCCTGTTTGATGCTGTCATAACGACGGTGACCGTGCTCTCTGTCGTAGTCTACCGCAGTACCGGAACAAATATCGACGGGTTTGCGGGACTGCTGGTTTCCCTGATCATTATCTGGTCCGGCATCGGTGTGATCCGCGAAACATTGAATCCTCTGCTCGGTCAGCAGATGGATGAAGACATGTGCCGTGAGATCAACCGGATTGTCCTGAACCACGAAGGCGTGGCAGGGGCACATGATCTGATTGTACACAATTACGGCGCCGGCAGAAACTACGCCACGATCCACATCGAACTTCCGCGCACCATGAGCATAGAGGAAGCGCATCAGATCGCTGATGAGGCAGAAGAGGAAGTGAGAAATCAGCTTGGCGTGTTCCTCGTGGCCCATGTAGACCCTCTTGAAACAGAAGATGTGAAGGTGATCAGGCAGAAGGAGCAGGTACAGCGGGTGCTGAAAATTCTGGACCCGGAGCTGTCAATGCATGATTTCACGATGACAGAAAACGGTGAAGAAATCACCATGCGGTTCGAATTGCAGGTGCCGTATGCTTACAATGTGGATTCTGAGGCCCGGCTGATCCGCCAGGTCAAAGACCTGCTGCAGGAGATAGAACCGGGCTGCCGTTGTATCATACGCGTGGACAGAGGGGCGATGGAAGAAGCGCTCATAACCTGATAAACTCTGATTGTTCAGAACTATTTTAAAAAGTGTTTGACGGCCCGGCTTAAATCCTTCATAATAAGGAAATCCCGGAGACAGACAGTCCCATTGATTAAAGGGATTCCAGCGACAGACGGCATGATTTTGAAAGGAGAGGCAACCAATGGTATATGACAGACGGCCGGAGGACATGGTTCGTATTACGACGCCTGAACTGGCGCAGGCATTTATAGCAGAGCAGATCGAGGCGCTGCAGAAGCAGATCGGAGACAGGAAAGTCCTTCTTGCCCTTTCAGGCGGCGTGGATTCGTCTGTGGTAGCTGCTATGCTGATCAAGGCAGTCGGGCAGCAGCTTGTGTGCGTTCATGTGAATCACGGCCTGCTGCGGAAAGGTGAGCCGGAACAGGTCATCAAGGTTTTCAGAGATGAGATGAAGGCAAATCTGATCTATGTGGATGCCACAGACCGCTTTCTGGACAAACTGGCCGGCGTGACGGATCCTGAGCAGAAGCGTCAGATCATCGGCGGCGAGTTTATTGATGTATTTGCCGAAGAAGCAAGAAAACTGGACGGTATCGAATGCCTTGCCCAGGGCACCATCTGGCCGGACATTTTGGAGAGTGAGGCCGGGATCAAAGCGCATCACAACGCCGGCGGCCTCCCGGAAGACATGAAGTTTGAACTGGTCGAGCCGGTCAGGATTCTGTTCAAGGATGAAGTGAGAATGGTCGGAAAAGAACTTGGCCTGCCGGACGGCATGGTATATCGCCAGCCATTCCCGGGACCGGGACTGGGCGTGCGCTGCCCCGGAGCCATAACACGGGACCGCCTGGAGGCTGTCCGTGAATCAGATGCCATTCTGCGGGAAGAATTTGCAAAGAACGGACTGGAAGGCAAGGTCTGGCAGTACTTCACGGTCGTTCCTGATTTCAAATCCACCGGTATCAGAGACGGAAAGAGAACCTTCGACTGGCCCTGCATCATCCGTGCCATCAATACCACGGACGTTATGGAAGTGACTGTAGAACATCTCTCACCGGAACTGATGGATCATCTGGTGAAGAGGATCACCACAGAGGTTCCCGGGATCAACCGCGTCCTGTACGACTTCACGCCCAAACCGCCCGCAACGGTAGAGTACGAATAATTAAGGCAAACCCGGGAGGCCGCATAAACACTGACTTTTTC
>CAMODP010000068.1 GCA_946611445.1 uncultured Eubacterium sp. | reverse complement strand
GGCACATTCCCGGCGGCTCGCAGCACATTCCTGCTCTCCTTCGTCCGGTCCTGTGCCTACGTACTGCCTTTTTGTGCCTGCGGCACATTCCCGGTGGCTCACGGCACAGTCAATGCGTGTTTCGTCACATTCCCAGGCTCTGTCACCTTGTCCTGTTCTGGCACGTAACAAAAAGCTGCCGGGCCACCCCGACAGCTCCTGTATCTCGTTTCAAATCCAGACTTGCCCAGCTTAAGCTGAGCAAGTTATCCGGTAAAACCCTCTGGAAGTGTACACTCCCGCTTCCTTACACCACACCCTGTGCGATCATGGCGTCGACAACCTTCAGGAAGCCGGCGATATTGGCGCCTGCAACGTAGTCGCCTTCCATGCCGTACTCTTTCGCGGCCTCATCGGAGTTGTGTACGATGTTGACCATGATCTGTTTCAGGCGGGCATCGACTTCCTCAAACGTCCAGGAAAGTCTCTCGGCATTCTGGCTCATCTCCAGTGCGGAGGTGGCTACACCGCCGGCGTTGGCTGCCTTGGCCGGTCCGAAGATCACGCCGTGCTCCTTCAGGTATGCAGTGGCTTCCAGGGTAGACGGCATGTTCGCGCCTTCGCAGACGGCAATGACGCCATTTGCGACCAGGGCTTTTGCGTCATCCAGATCCAGCTCATTCTGGGTCGCGCAAGGAAGGGCGATATCCGCCTTGACACTCCACACGCCCCGTCCGTCATGATACTCAGAATTCGGACGATACTTCTTGTACTCGGTCAGACGGGCTCTCTGAACTTCCTTGATCTCGCGGAGGGCCTCTACATCGATGCCGTCCGGATCATAAACCCAACCGGTGGAATCAGAGCAGGTCACAACCTTGGCACCGAGCTGGTGGGCTTTCTGGATCGCGTAAATCGCCACGTTTCCGGCGCCGGATACCAGGCAGGTCTTGCCGGCAATATCGATGTTGTTCAGCTTCAGAAGCTCCTCCGTGTAGTACAGCAGACCGTAGCCGGTCGCTTCCGTTCTCGCAAGAGAGCCGCCGTAGGTCAGGCCTTTGCCGGTCAGAACGCTCTCATAAGCATCGCGGATTCTCTTGTACTGTCCGTACAGGAAACCGATCTCACGGCCGCCGACGCCGATATCACCGGCCGGAACATCTGTGTCCGGTCCGATATGACGGAACAGCTCTGTCATAAAGCTCTGGCAGAACGCCATAACTTCGCGGTCAGATTTTCCCTTCGGATCAAAATCAGAGCCGCCCTTGCCGCCGCCGATCGGCAGGCTGGTCAGGGAATTTTTGAAAATCTGCTCGAAGCCCAGGAATTTGATAATGCCAATATTCACTGAGGGATGGAAACGAAGGCCGCCTTTGTACGGGCCGATCGCGCTGTTAAACTGCACGCGGTAACCGACATTGACCTGCACCTGTCCTTTATCGTCCACCCACGGAACGCGGAAGCGGATCTGGCGGTCCGGCTCTGTAAGCCTCTCCAGAATAGCCAGCTTTCTGTACTGCTCCTCATGTCTGTCCACTACCGGACGAATCGTCTCCAGAACCTCTTTTACTGCCTGATGAAACTCCGGCTGTCCGGGATTCTTCTCTATCACACGGGCAATAACTTCATCTACGTATCCCATATTCATCTCCTCCTTACGCTTACTGCATCCCGCCCCCGGCTTTATGGAATCCGGTCGTACAGGATGTACCGACATTATCCTACTTTAACCAACTGCCATGATAACACGGGAGAATACGAGCCTGCAATACATAAAAATAAGTAGAATCTCAGTCCCAGTCCTGCAGCGCCGTCATGAAGGCCGGTATAAGCTGCTTCTTTCTCGAGATGACGCCGGACAGAAGACAGCTGTTTTCCCCGGTATCCGCAGAAAATGCGTCCTTCACCAGCTCCTCTGCCTTATTTCCGCAGAACAGCAGCTCAGTCTTCTCTTCAATAATGTTGGTGAGCATGAAAAAGACCATCTGGATGTCATTCCTGCTGCACTCATTTTCCATAAACGGAAGAAGCTTGTCTTTTATAGAAGAAAGCTCCGCGGCGTCCATGGAGCTGATCTGCCCGACGCCGAAGGTAACCTTTTCCAGCATGAATTTTTTGAAATCCTGGTAAAAAATCTCATCCGCGGACTTGTTCCCCAGACTGCTGCCTGCGTGGAACATGGCTGCGGCATATTTCTGCAGGTCATCAATACCGGCAATGACAGCCAGACGTTCTGCCGCGGCCCGGTCGGCGGGCGTGCAGGTAGGAGACCGGAACAGCAGTGTGTCGGAAACGATGGCAGAGCAGAGCAGCCCCGCGATCTTCTGCGGAATGTCCAGCATGTGTTCCTGGTAGATCTGGTACATGATCGTACCGGTACAGCCCACCGGCTGATTCCGGAACAGAATCGGCGATATCGTCTCCAGAGAGCCAAGGCGGTGATGGTCGATGATCTCCAGGATTTCGGCCTCATCTATGTTCGGCACTGCCTGTGATTTTTCATTGTGGTCAACGAGGATCAGCTTCTTCCCGGATCGCCCGATCAGGTTCCGGCGCGAAATGGTGCCGATGTATTTCCCGCGGGGGCTCAGTACCGGATAATCCCTGTGACGGCTGCTCTTCATGACATCCTCGATCTCTGATACCTTGTCCGTCGTCTGAAACGTGATCACTTTTCCCCATGTCATCAGGTGGCGTACCGGGATCGCCTGATTGATCAGACGCGCGATCGTATATGTATCATGGGGGCTGCTGATGATCACGCAGCCGCTGTCCTGCGCCAGTCTTATGATGGAGGCGCTGATCTGCGCGCCGAGGCCCACCACGATGCAGCTGGCCTTCAGATCCAGACAGCACAGCTGATCCTCCGCCCGGTTTCCCACGATCACCAGATCTTTTTCACGTATAAAATTTCCCATCATATCCGGGTTGAATGCGCCGATTACGACCCTGCCGGCATCAAAATAGCGGTCCGCGTCCCCAACGACCACCTGTCCGTCCAGGGTCTCTGCAATACTGCTGTACTGCGTACACGCCTGAGAAAGAACGTCATTGTCATGCACATCCATATACGATTTCGCTATATCACTGACCGTGATCAGACCCTCCAGGTGGTTGTCTTCCGTCGTAATCGGCAGCGTGACCACATTCTCCTGCTTCATCATCTCCCACGCGCGCTTCACAGAGATCTGCGCGCTGACGCCCGGGATTTCATGAATCTCGATCTCGCCCACCTGGGAAGCGGCATCCGGAAGATAGCCTGGAATGTCCGCATGAAAATAATTCAGCACAAATTCCGTCTCTTCATTGATCTGCCCGGCGCGCATCGGGACATAGTGTCCCTTTGCCGTGCGGTTCTTTATATCTGCGTATGCAATGGCAGAACATATAGAATCCGTGTCCGGATTCCGGTGACCGATTATATAGATGTCTCTGTTTTTCTTCATCTGTCAGAAGATCCTTCCTGTGAATCGCCGTTGAATGCGGCACCTTCTGTATCATATACGAAATCGAGAGAATGTGCAAATTGGTTTTCCCGCTGTCCGCTTCCTGCGGCTGTCAGAATGTATGGGCTTTGATGGTAAAATAACGGACGTCCGTACAGCTGCGGGCATCGCAACACCCTAAGTCCTCGTCGGCAAGAGGTTTTAGAGCTTTCATGGCCTTCCTTTGGCTGTGAAAAGCAAAGAAGGCGTTCTCCCTTCAGAGCTTTAATAGTGTTTGTCTGTTTTGCTGTGAGCCGCCGTTCACGGGGCGGAAGTCCCTGAAAACCCAAAACCTCTATACCTCCTGCGGAAACCGGGTTTATGCGATGTCCGCATCTGCGCGGACTGTCTTATTTCGAAGCGGTTACAGGCACCGGCGTACAAATCAGCCAAACCATCAGAACCCATACGTTCTGCTTCCTCCGGACACAGAGAGGCGGGTGTACCCTATCCGGATATACCCGCCTTTCTGTCAGTTATCTGTATTTCCTATTCTCTGCTCCTCCCGGGCACGCCGTCGTCTCCTCCTGCGCTGCACCGCAGATCCCTTCAGTCCAGGCTCAGCAGTTCATTCTTCAAGAAGGATTCCTTGCAGGCAAATGCAATCTTTGTCGCCTGGGTGCCGTCATATACATTCGGCTCCGCTTTTTTGCCCTCAGCCACATACTGGCAGAAGACCTCCATCTCCTTCAGGTACGCGTCCTGCCATCTGGTGATAAAGTCCTGATAGCACTCGCGGCAGACGCCGTGCTCACTGAATACCTGCACCAGAGAATCCGTGGGCTCGGAACCGATCCGCAGCATGCCCTTCGTGCCGACGATCTCGGTCTCTACCGCCGACCCGTGCGCGGCCGTGCGGCCTGCGTAGAAGAAGGCCATAATATCATTCTTCATCTGCATCAGGCAGGACACATTGTCGCCGTCGTCCCACTCCTTGTACTGCGGGAATTCATAGCAGCCGCCGATCGCCCAGAGTTTACTGACGTCAGAGCCTGTCAGCCAGCGGATCAGGTCAATGTCATGAATGGACATATCGATGAACTGGCCGCCGGATTTCGGCGCATAGGCCAGTGTCCCTTCGATGATGGACCTGGGATCCTGGGAATAGCAGCGCACCAGTACGATATCGCCGATGTCGCCGTTCTCGATTTTTTTCTTTGCCACCTGGTAGGAATGGTCAAAGCGGCGCATGAATCCAAGCATGAAAATCTGATCCGGATGCGCCTCGATAATGGCCTCCGCCTCTTTGCATTTTTCGACATTTTCCGCCAGGGGCTTTTCGCAGAACACATGCTTGCCGGCCTCCATGGCTACCTTGATCATCTCCACGTGAGAAGCGGTATTGGTAAAGATGGCGACAGCCTCCACCTCGCTGTCCGCGCACATCTGCGCCGGATCCTGGAATACCTTCTCCACGCCCAGCTCTTCCGCAACTTCCTTCGCATGCTCCACATTAAAATCGCAGATCGCGACCAGTTCCATGCCGGGAACGCGGGTCGCAATATTCTTTGCGTGCTCATATCCCAGACGTCCGACTCCGATGACACCGACCTTCAGTTTTTTCATAACGCAATACCTCCCAATGCTGCTGCCTGATCTCTGCAGAACCTGCTTCTGCAGGCATCTTATTTTTCCTGTTGTGGCTTAATCATAACACAGATTCCGGTCACTTTCTTATGATTCTTTGCTTTTTCTCCGCGGAAAAAGGCGGTAAAAAAAAGATCCGGCCGCTGTCAGATCTCTTTTTTTTATATTTTTTGCTTTTTGCTACATCTGGTGCCGCACGACCTGGTACTCATCCTCATGCCTGTAGTACGGACAGCTGCGATGAAGCCCCTGCAGCAGCCGGGCATAGTCATCCTCATCCATATTCACAGTACAGCCGTACTCGTCGTATTCCTCGTCATATACATAATAGATGCAGTCATCACAGTTCTGCATGTTTCTCCTTCCCGCGGCGGGTCTTTTTTTTCTCATACCCGACGACATAGCGCTTCCGGTACTGGCTGGGCGACAGGCCCACGTGTCTGGTGAACTGCTGGTTGAAGTATCCGGAATTATCATATCCTACCCGAAGGCTGATCTCTGTAACAGACAGGTCCGTCCCTGCCAGCAGTGACTGGGCTTCGCCGATCCGCCTCCTCTGAAGATACTGCATGGGCGAATAGCCAAACATCTCCTTGAAGACATGGGCCATATACCAGGTGCTCACATGCATCGCCTGTCCGATCTGGGGAAGGGTCAGCGAATCCATGTAATGACCGTCAATATACCGCTTCACCCGCTTGCCGAGCTCAGAGACTTCCGGAACAGGTTCCTCCGGTTCCTCTTTTTCCGAAGACGCCCGGACAATAGGCAGCACCAGAAGAAGGAAAGCTCTCATCAGCTCCTGGCAGAACGCATCCGACGCACGGGTGCCCAGAGACAGCTGCCCGAAAAGAATCCGGCAGAGCTGCGCAAGTGTCTCGAAACTATCCTCTGTCCTGTAAATATACGGCGCGCCCTCCGCTGTCAGCGCGTTTTTCGGAAGGCCGGGCATGCTGAGACCTTCGATGGCCAGGCAGTAGGTCATCAGTTCCTGCCCGGGCCCGGATATCTCGTCATGGACAACGCCTGCATTGTAGATCAGCAGGTCACCGGCCGTAACTGCCCACTTTCGCGAGCCGATAAAAAATTCGCTGGAACCGCTCACAATCAGGACAACCTCTGCGTAATCCTCATGCGCATGCATGACTCTCGGATACCGGCTTGCATCCGCTGAGAGCTCGCTCACATAGAGGAGCCGGGGATTATTTTCTCCGGAAAAAGGCGAGGCCGTGTCGTGCTTGATAAAACACTGAACATTCAGATCCGGTTTCTCAGTCATATCCCCTCCCGTGCAGCCGGCGCAGACGCCGCTCTCCTCCCGGTTTCATCCTCACAGTCACTGTTCCGGTCCGGCCGGATCAGGTGTTGCATTTATCATACCATGAAATAGCATTTCCCGGACACTTTTTTCTTTCCTGTTTCTGTTTTCTGTGATATACTGTATGAAGTTTGATCACAGGAATGAGGTGTAATACTATGTCAGAAGAAAACATCACAATGGATGATTTCTCCCAGGCCGTGGATGATTCGTTCACCACTTTTAAAGATGAAGGTGAGGCGAACTGGGAAAAACTGAAACAGTATCAGGCGGAGAAGACCCCGCTGACCGTGACGGTCGACGGTGTCGTAAACAAGGGCGTTGTGTCCAATGTCGAGGGTGTGCGCGGTTTTATTCCGGCGTCCCGTCTGGCCATTGGCCATGTGGCCGATCTCAACGAGTACCTCGGAAAAGAAATCCAGGTTATCGTACGGGAAGCCGATCCCGAAAAGAAGCGTCTGATTCTGTCCGCGACTGAGCTGCTCCGCGCAAAAGCCGACGAAGAGCGCAAGGCCCGCATCGCTGAAGTCGCTGTCGGCACCGTCATGGACGGTAAAGTCGAGACGCTGCAGCCGTACGGTGCGTTCGTCCGTCTGGACAACGGTCTCTCCGGTCTGGTTCACGTATCCCAGATTTCACGCGCCCGTGTGAAACTGCCGGAAGATGTCCTGAAGGTCGGTCAGGAAGTGAAGGTTAAGGTCATCGCCATCAAGGACGGCAAACTGAGCCTGTCCATGAAGGCTCTGGAAGAAGGAGCCTCCGATGACAGAGAAGACCGCGAAGCCAAGAACTTCAAGCTTCCGAAAGCAGAGGAACTCACCACCAATATCGGTTCTCTTCTGAAAAATATCAAGCTTTAAACCTGACAAATCACTTTGTCTGAAAAGAGCTGCCGGCGGCAGCTCTTTTTTTTGCGTGCTCGTGCACATTTTTTCTGAAATTCTATTGCACCTTTCCTGATTTTTGTATAAAATGACAAAAAGAGCAGTTATTTTTATTTCTGTCAGGATATAATTACTATGGCTGTTACACTAAATGAAATCGCAAAGGCAGCCGGCGTGTCCCGCGGCACGGTAGACCGCGCACTGAACAACCGCGGCCGCATACGTCCGGACGTTGCCGAAAAAATCAAAAAAATCGCGGATGAACTCGGCTACACCATTAATGTGGGCGGCCGGGCTCTCGCTATGTCCGGAAAGAATACGGTCATCGGCGTCATTCTGCAGTTTGCGGAGACCCCTTTCATGAAGGAAATCGAGAAGGGCATCCTTGCCGCCGCGGAGGAGCTCAGTCAGCTCGGCTGTGATATTTCCATGGTAAAAATCAACGGCAATGACCCGGAGATGGCTGTCCTGCAGATGCAGAAAATGTACCGGCAGCACGTGCGGGCCATCATCCTCGTAGGCCGCAATGACCTGGCACTGCAGAGAGAGATCGATGCCTGTGAGCAGGACGGCATTCCCGTCATCACACTGAACAATGATGTCTCCGGTTCTGTCCGAACCAGCTACGTGGGCCAGAACGCACATCGCAGCGGCTGTGTCGCGGCCGGTGTCATGGGCGATATTCTCAGAGGCGAAGGGGACATCCTGATTTTCTACGGACTCGATTCGACGAACCAGAGCGAACGTGTAAAGGGATTCCGCGATACCCTCTCCAGGGATTTTCCGAATATTAATATCCTGACAGTAAAGAGGACCGGCAACAGCACAAAAGCGCTCAGGAAAATGGCCCTGCAGTCCTTGGAAGACTACCCCGGTCTGGACGGTATCTACCTCTGCGCAGAAGGCGTCCGGGACATGTGTGACATCCTTCGTCAGAATCATCTGGATTCCCATGTCCGCCTCATCGCACATGACGTCGCCGGCTGCCGCCCGGAAGACATCCGCAGCCGCGTGATCGATTACGTCATAGATGATGACGGCTTCGGCCAGGGCTATCAGGCTCTGCATATGCTCTCCCTCTGGCTCTTCAACCAGAAGCCTCTCGCGGAATACTATTACTCCGATATCCGGATTATCAACGGCTACAATCTGCCGGGTGCAGATGACGTTATTCCGAACCGCAATATCGGGATTGCGTAGCGCTCATTGCTATGGTATACTTTCCTCAGAGGACTTCATCCGGAAAGGAGAATGGGAAATGGAGCAGAACACCATGACGGATAAAGAGCAGATTGCGGCACTGATTGACATCTATACAGATCTCCAGAGGATACAAAATGCAGAGGATCGGGATAAAGAGATCCGGACGCAGATGCTTAAAGCCCGCGCAAAGCTGGAAGCGCTGGGTGTTGTGACGGAAAACCTGATCATCTGACCGGAAGCGCCTTTCTGCAGAATCACAGACAAACAGGCGGGCCCCATCAGCAAAACGCAGCATCTTCAAAAAGCATTAAAAAAAGAACCGGGTTCAGGGCCCGGTTCTTTTCTGAATTAAAACATATGATTCACACGCCAGAAGCAGATTACTTTCTGGCAATCGCAGCTTTGACCTTCTCCACGATGTGCTCCGGTGTCAGGCCGAATCTCTTCTCGAGGTAATCCTGCGGACCGACCTCGCCGAAGACATCCTCTACGGCTACGTACTCTGCCGGTGTCGGGCACTTCGCAGCCAGGACATCGCAGACAGCGCTGTACAGGCCGCCGATCTTGTTGTGGTTCTCCGCACAGACGACCGCGCCGGTCTCTTTTGCGAACTTCACAACCAGCTCCTCATCCAGAGGCTTAATCGTGAACATATCCACGACCTTCACCTTGATGCCTTCGGCGGCAAGCGCATCCGCTGCCTTCATGGCCATGGCGACCATGATGCCGTTGGCAAAGATCACGGCGTCGCTGCCGTTGTCCTTTGTGACAACGCCCTTGCCGATCTCAAAATGAGAGCCCTGCTCATACATCTTGAAGTTGTTCTTTCTCGGCAGA
>CAMODP010000067.1 GCA_946611445.1 uncultured Eubacterium sp. | reverse complement strand
GGGCCTGACGCCGGTCCGCTGGATGAAGTTGGACGTATCGACCATGATACCGGCGTACAGCGCGTCCGCCTCCATATTGCGGAGTTTCAGTCCCTCGGAAAAATACTGCAGGATCTCCGCGACCATCTCACAGGATGAGGACGCATAGGGTTCTATATAGGAAAGAACTGCGTCGCGGATATAGGCATTGCCCTGCCTGTGATGATCCAGCACCACGATCGTTTTGGTCAGGTGCAGCAGTTTTTCGCACTCTGTGTAGTCTGGCTTGTTTGTGTCCACGACGATCAGCAGCGTGTTGTCATCGACCGTTTCCAGGGCCTGCGCCGTCGTGATGATCAGATCCTCGTCATACTCCTGGCTGTTCCGGAATTCTTCGATAAACGGCTTTGTGGTAACATTCGGCTCATCAATCACGATGTGGGCATTCTTGTTGATGCTGGTGGCGGCCCGGTACAGGCCGATGGCCGAACCGAAGCAGTCGATATCGAACAGGCGGTGTCCCATGATCACCACATTTTCCTTGCTGTCGATAAACTCACGCAGGGCCTGTGCCTTGACACGGGCCTTGACGCGCGTGCTCTTCTCGACAGCTGCCGTCTTGCCGCCGAAATAGGTAATGCTGTCGCCGTCGCGCACGACAGCCTGGTCTCCGCCGCGGCCGAGCGCCAGGTCAATGGCGATTCTCGCACAGTCCGCGTTCTTCTGGTAAGAGCCGTTATTCGCGCCGATACCGATGCTCAGCGTCACGGACAGATCATTGCCGATATTGACGGTCTTGACCTCCTCCAGAATATTGAATTTCAGTTTCTTGAGTTCTGTCAGCGAACGGTTACTCATGAACAGGAAATACTTGTCCTTTTCATATTTCTTGACAATCCCGTCCATATCTGCGAAGTACTTGCTGATCTTCCTGTCGATCAGGGCTGTCAGCAGGGAGCGCCGCACATCCTCCACGCCCTCGAGCGCTTCATCATAATTATCGATATAGATGAGGCCTGTCGCCATGGTCTCATCCTCATACTTCTGTATGTACTCGTTCAGATCCGTCTCGTCAAAGAGGAATATGGCCAGCAGCTTTTCCACCGTCTGTCCGTCCGGCTCCGCGGCCTGCGCGGTTCGCTGCGCCGCGTTTTCTTCTGCGGGCGGCTCTTCCGCGCCGCTTCCTGACGCCGCGGGCGCTTTCCCTTCCATGATATCCGCCGTGACATTCCGGATCTGCATGCGGAATTCCCGCTTCCCATAGGTCACCTCGTATTCCTCGGTCTCGCCCTCCTTCGGAAAACGATCCGCCGTAACAGACGAAAACAGGCTGGTAATGGACTTATGAAACGTCCGGTGATCCCTGCCGGTCAGCTTTTCAAAGGCGCTGTTAAACCAGAGCAGACTGCCCTTCTCATCTGTGACGGCATACGGAATGGAAAGCTCCGTCATAAGGCGGCTCTGCACCTTTCCGTAAGCTGCGGCATACATGACGAATTCCCGGTGGATTCCTTTTTTTCTGGCAAAATAGACGCCCAGCAGCGCCGCCAGATACAGCAGCAGCGCAATGCTCACGAAAAAACCGGCGTTCAGGTCGATCAGGTAAACGCCCACATTCATGGCCGCCAGCAGCAAAAACAGCAGTAGCGGCGTCCGCAGCATCCTGTTAATCTGCCCGTTCTTTTCCATTTTTCTCCAATCTCCCTCTGTGACAGGCGGACGATATGTTTCTGAAAAAAGCTGCCGTATCCGGAAATTAGAATCCGTTCATACGGCAGCCCTGCCGGGTGCCCAAAGGGATCCGAAGATCCTTCGGGTTACATCTCATGATTCACATGCCGCAGCGCAGCGTGCAGATTGCTTCGCGCCCTGCGTTCCCGCAATCCGGCGTTTCCCTTACTGGAAGGGAAGCTCCTCGTCGATTCCGTCCGGAATATTCATAAACCCGTCCCCGGGATCCGCTGCCGCAGGCGCGGGCGCGGGCGCCGCTGCCGGAGCTGCTCCCTGCTGTGCATAGGACGCATTGCCGCCGTACGAACCGGCATTCGCGCCATAGCTGTTTCCTGACGACGCGGACGCATTCTTGCTCTCCGCGAATTCCTGCTCTTCAACGACCACGTCCGTGGTATAGACGCGGGTGCCGTCATTGCGGGTGTAGCTTCCCGTCTGGATCCGGCCTGTTATGGCGATCTTGATGCCCTGGCGCAGATACTTTTCGGCAAACTCTGCCTGTCTTCCGAATGCCACACAGCCTATAAAGTCCGCTGTCTGATCGCTGCCCTCCCGGCGGAAACGGCGGTCAACCGCCAGCGTATACCGCGCTATGGCCTGCGAATTCTCTCCTGCCGAATACCGGATATCCGGATCTCTGGTCAGCCGTCCCATCAGTATTACTTTATTCATATATATACCTCTATCTGGTTTCTGCCGGACACGCAGCGCTTCTTCAGGCGGCGCGGCACACTGTCCGTCACTTTATCACGCAGGATTCAGCATATCATACTTGTGTGGCAAAGTCAATTGACGGGCGGCCCCGCGTCCTCCGCCCGCTGCCCGGGCGCTTTTCCCGGCGTGAGGCTGCGAAGCTGCTTTTCCACCTGCGTGCGGGGGAGCATCACCTGCCGTCCGCAGCCTCTGCAGCGGAGCCGGAAATCGGCGCCGGAACGGAGTACGTCCCATTCAAAGCTGCCGCAGGGGTGTTTTTTCCTGAGTGTTACGATATCGCCGACGTTGATCTGCATGGGGCCTCCTCCTGGAAACTGCATTGTGTGTTACTTCTTAGCGTCTCTGCTTTGGACGCAATCCGGGACGGCCTTCCTGTCCTTGTCCTGCGATCGCTTCGCGCGCCATCCTCATGGGTTTCGGCAATCCCTTCGCAGGGTACCGCTCGAAACTACGGAGTTCTCTTTATGAGAACTCCTCCGTCTCGCTCTCGATCGGGCAGAGGAATGCCCGATCTCGCCCCTGCTGCGTGCCTTGCAGAAACCCGGCGGCTGTCAGCGCTTGCTCAAACGCAGTCCGTCAGACAGGAAGCCACGCTCCGGACTGCTGTATCAACACAAAGCCACGAGTTTCTTTTCAGCTGCCACGGAGAACATAGACAGCCAAATAGGTAATCTCAGAAAAGACAGACCGATGAAAAAGCGTCTGCGCTTTTATCAGCAGTTTGTCCCCCGGAAGATATGGGCGAGGCGGCATACCTGAGGCAGTGCTTTGGAGCAAGTGCCGGCAGCCGTCAGATTTCCGTCATTTCGGAACAGGGGCGAGATCGGGCATACACAGCCCGATCGAGAGCGAGACGGAGGGGTTTTTATAAGAAAAACCCCGGAGTTTCGAGCGGTACCCTGCTCCGAAATGACGGAAATCTTTACGGATGCCGCACGAAGCGACAGCAGGACGAAGGTATACCACCTCGACCATATCAATTCTCTCCTCTAAAAAGATTCTGGAGCGTCGTCCTTACAACCCCGCGGAGTACACGCGGATCTGCCCGAGCACCGCCCCAATCGGCTCCTGTATAAGCAGGTCCGCCGAGCCGTCCATTGACGTCGCCCCCTTATTGATGAGGACAACCTTGTCTCCCCGGAAGTACTGCACCAGCCCTGCCGCGGGATAGACCACCAGGGATGTGCCCCCGACGATCAGCACCTGCGCTTCCCGGATGGCGCGCACGGCGCCTTCGATGACCTGCTGGTCAAGACCCTCTTCGTACAGCACAACGTCCGGCTTGATCACGCCGCCGCATTTTTCGCACACGGGTATGCCCTCGGCCTCTGCCATATAAGCGGCGTCATAGAAAGCCCCGCACCTCTGGCAGTAGTTCCGGTGTACGCTGCCGTGCAGTTCATAGACCGTCCTGCTGCCCGCCATCTGGTGAAGCCCGTCGATATTCTGGGTCACGACAGCCCGCAGCTTCCCGGCTTTTTCCAGCTCCGCGAGTTTCAGATGCGCCGCATTCGGCTTCGCGTCCAGCGCCAGCATTTTGTCATGGTAAAACCGGTAGAATTCTTCCGTGTTTCTCACGAAAAAGGTATGGCTGAGAATGGTCTCCGGCGGCCAGGCATATTTCTGATTGTACAGACCGTCCACGCTCCGGAAATCCGGAATGCCGCTCTCGGTTGAGACACCTGCTCCTCCGAAAAACACTATGTTGTCATGTTCATCAATGATTTTCTGCAGTTCCGCGATCTTATCCACAGCGTATCCCTCCTTCCAGTGTTCGTCATATGCTCTGTTCCCCGGCGAGGCGGCTGTCTTCAGCCGGCTGCCGTCTCTCCGTCTCCCTGATCAGTGTTCCCTGACTCTGTCGTGATCACATCTGTCCCGGCAGCGTCACCGCTGTTCTCAGCATCTTCCGATTCCGCGCGGACAAAATCCGCCGTGTCGTAATCTCCGCTTATATCGACGGTGTCCGTATTCTCCGGGCTGTTCCCGCCGTCGTCAGCGGTGTCTGTATCCTGATCCGCTTTCCAGCCCTCCGGCGGCGGATCGCCCTTGACGCGGACAGCCTGCACGACATAGCGGGTCGAACTGTCTGTGGTGCAGGTGGACAGGGATATGACGCGGCTGTCCAGTGAAAACCTGTGTTCCTTCAGCTCTGCCTTTGACTGGCTCTGCATATCCAGCGCCCAGCTGATAAACCGGTGATCCGTTCCGGTGAACAGGGTATAGACGCTGCTGTCCACCTTTGTGACGTGCAGGCTGAACATCTCATACTGGTAATTCTGATCCGGCGTCAGTATCCAGATGTTGGGATCGTCCTGGTATTTTTCCTCGGATGTCAGCCGGGAAAGCTTGCCGAACATAGACCCGTCATTCATATTGTGTCCGTAGATAATTGTGTTCGGGTCCTGGAAATCGCCGTGGTTTTTTGCCTCTATAAAAATAGAGCCGGCGAAATTGTCTTTTCTCGCAAAGGTCCGGTGCAGATAATAATCGTCGTCCGTACCGTGCACCACAGGATAGCTGATATCCAGGCTCGGGATATACAGCCAGCCCACAATATCCTCATTGATTTTTTTCAGGGAATCGAAATCCACGCTGATCGGCGCTTTCAGTTTTTCAAATGGAAGTTTTTTGGCGCTGATGGCTGCTGAGATGTCCTTCCCGCTGTCCGCGCCGGCTTCTTCTGCAGATGTGCTGTCTGCCTCACTGGTGTCTGCGCTCCCTGCGCCTGCCTCCGTCGTAAACTCCCGCAGGCTGTCATACTCCTCTCTGCCGGCCCGGTATGCCAGGGCAGTGGTGATCAGCTGATACGCGGAATAGCCCATCACGCACAGGCAGATGACAATGCCCAGCGTCAGCAGAAAGCTGACTGTGGGATTGCGTCTTCTGGATTTTTTTCTCTTTTTCTTATTCGCCATAGGTCTTCTCTGTTCCTTCCGCCGGATGTCCTTTCTGCGCAGTCATGCCGCTTTTCTTTCCGTGCCGGGTCATTTTTTTCTCCGGCGGCCGGGTTTTGTATTCCGGCAATATATGCTGAGCAGTCCCTTCAGTATTAGGCTGCGGTCATACGAAACCTCATGCCGGCAGTACGGCACGATCCATTCCGCCATATCGCCTGTCGCGACCACGTGGGGTTCCTTTCCGAGTGCATCGGCCACCCTGTCGATGATTCCGTCCAGCGCCGCAGCGCTCCCGTAAATGCAGCCGCTCTGCATACAGTCTATCGTATTGGTGCCGATCAGCCGCGCCGGCGGACCGTCAAGGCTCACCTGCGGGAGCTGCGAGGTGCGGTCTGCAAGGGCTTCCATGCCCAGCTTTACTCCGGGCATAATCATCCCGCCCAGATAGGCGCCCTTTTCGTCAATGACAGAGACGGTCGTAGCCGTATTCATGACGAAAACAATCAGCGGTAGAGGATACTGTTCGACCGCGGCCACCGCAGCTGCCGCCTGGTCGCCGCCGAGCTGCGCCGGGTCATCAATCCTGATCTGCAGACCGTTCTTCAGCCCCGGTCCCACAATCAGGCACTCTTTCCCGGTAATGATTGCCGCGGCGTCCGCAAGCGTCCTCTTCAGGGTAGGAACGACCGATGAGAGAATCGCCCCTTCCAGATCGGCAGGGTCGACATTCTGCGCCGTCAGCAGACTGCGCAGCAGCACACTGTATTCGTCAGCCGTCCGGAAACGGTCTGTGGACAGCCGCCAGGAATAACAGATCTGCTCCCTGTCCAGAATTCCGCACACGATATTGGTATTGCCAGCGTCAATTGCCAGAATCATTCCTTTGCCCATCCCAAACTGTTTCTGACCGCCCGGTGCCAGAGCGCCATCCGGTCATCTGCCTCTTTTTCACTGATCTGCGGTTCAAATACCCGGTCTGTCTGCCAGTTTCTGCGGACGGATTCCAGATCCGGCCAGTAGCCGACCGCAAGTCCCGCCAGATACGCCGCACCCATCGCCGTCGTCTCTACACAGCGCGGACGGAGCACAGAAGTCTGGCAGAGATCTGCCTGTGTCTGCAGGAGCAGATTATTTGCGCTGGCGCCGCCGTCGACCTTCAGAGAAGACAGACGCAGACCGGCATCAGCCTCCATTGCCTGTATGACATCTTTTACCTGATATGCCATAGACTCCAGCGTCGCGCGGATGATGTGATATTTGTTGACGCCCCGGGTCAGGCCAGTGATTGTACCGCGCGCGTAAGGATCCCAGTACGGCGCTCCGAGGCCGGTGAATGCCGGTACGACATAGCAGCCGTTTGTATCGGGCACTTTGTTCGCCAGATATTCTGAATCCGCCGCCGAATCCAGAATCTTCAGTTCATCACGCAGCCACTGGATCGCGGCGCCCGCCACGAATACGGAACCCTCCAGCGCGTAGCTGACAGCCCCGTCCAGCGACCAGGCTACCGTCGTCACGAGCCCGTTTTCCGAAAAAACAGGCACACTGCCGGTATTCATCAGGAGAAATCCGCCCGTTCCGTAGGTATTCTTCACATCCCCCGGTTCAAAACAGGTCTGGCCAAAGAGCGCAGCCTGCTGGTCACCGGCAGCGCCGGCGATCGGGATCTCCGCCCCCAGGAAGGAGGCATCCGCCATCCCGTACACACAGCTGGAGGGCCTGACCTCCGGAAGCATGCATCTGGGGATCTCCAGCAGCTTCAGGATCTCGTCATCCCAGTCAAGCGTGCGGAGATTAAACAGCATCGTCCGGGACGCGTTGGTCACATCGGTCACATGGACACGGCCTCCTGTCAGCTTCCAGATCAGCCAGGTCTCCACCGTTCCGAAGAGCAGTTCACCGCGCTCCGCCCTCTCCCTGGCCCCGTCCACATGATCCAGGATCCACCGGAGCTTCGTCCCTGAAAAATAGGCATCCAGCACCAGGCCCGTCTTCTCGCGGATCATATCCGCGCAGCCTTTTTCCCGCAGCTCATCACAGAATGCGGCCGTCCGCCTGCACTGCCAGACAATGGCATGGCAGACCGGTTCGCCCGTCTGCCGGTCCCATACGATGGTCGTCTCACGCTGGTTTGTGATGCCGATGGCCGCGATCTGTTCCGGCCGGATGCGCATCTTCTGCACAGCTTCCGATGCCACTGCCAGCTGCGTTGCCCAGATCTCGGCGGCATCATGCTCTACCCAGCCCGGCTGCGGAAAATACTGGGTGAATTCCCGCTGCGCCACGCTGCACATCTCTCCCTTTTCATTAAAAACGATCGCGCGGTTGCTGGTCGTGCCTGAATCAAGTGCCAGGATATATCGGTCCATGTTCTGCCTCCCCGGTGCTTCGTCCGAAAATGTCTGTATACCAATTCAGTATAACACGTTTCCCGCGTCTTTGCACCTGCGCAGTGCATTCAAAGAGGCGGCAGGACCCATCCGGATGGGTCCTGCCATCAGCCCTGCGTTCGTATGTCCACAAAAAAAATGAGCCAAAAGGAAAACCCTTTTGACTCATTTTTTACGCTCCGGGTCACCCCGTCACTTTATTTTGCGGCCTGCGCAGCAACCTCTGCGGCAAAGTCCTCGTTCTTCTTCTCCAGACCCTCGCCGGTCTCGAAGCGGACAAAGCCCTTGATGGCGATTTTCGCGCCGTTTTCTTTGGCGACCTGCTCTACGTACTTCGCCACAGACTGTTTGCCGTCCTCTGCCTTGACATACACCTGGTCTACCAGGACGATCTCTTTGAGCTCTTTCTGGATACGTCCCTTGACCATGCCTTCGATCACTTTCTCCGGCTTTTTGGACTCAACCGGATCGTTCATGATGGCGGCTTTCAGGATCTCGGTCTCTTTCTCGATGAAGTTGCCCGGGATCTCTTTGCTGGTGCAGTATACGGGACGCATGGCGGCTGCCTGCATGGCTACGTTCTTGCCCATCTCCAGGATAGCGTCGTTGACGACATCGGTCTCTACGTCGATCAGAACGCCGATCTTGCCGCCCATGTGTGTGTAGGCTGCCACGAAGCCGTTCGGCTCCTCAACCTGCGCGAAGCGGCGGATGTGCATGTTCTCGCCGATGACAGCGATTTCGGAATCCAGGGCATCCTTGACGGTCTTGCCCTCTTCGAATTTCCAGGGCTCGGCCAGGAACGCGTCGATGTCGGCTGCCTGTGTGTCCAGAGCCTGCTCGGCTACCTGGGCGACGTAGGTCTGGAACTTCTCGTTCTTTGCCACGAAATCTGTCTCGGAATTAACCTCAACCGCGACTGCTTTCTTGCAGTCTTCGGCGGCCTTCAGCATTACAATGCCTTCTGCCGCGATGCGGCCGGCTTTCTTCTGCGCGGCGGCTTTGCCGTTCTCACGCAGATACTCTACAGCTTTATCAAGATCGCCGTTGGTCTCTGTAAGGGCCTTTTTGCAGTCCATCATGCCGGCGCCTGTGATTTCTCTTAATTCTTTTACCTGTGCAGCTGTGATTGCCATATCACATTCCTCCTTCTGCTTATTCTGCTCCGCCTTCGGCTGCCACCGCGATGGCCTCAGCCTCTTCCTCGGAGACTTCGTTGGCCTGTCCCTGCTTTGCCTCGATAACGGCATTTGCCATTGTGGAGACCAGCAGCTTCACGGCACGGATCGCGTCGTCGTTGCCCGGGATGACATAGTCAAGTTCCTCGGGATCGCAGTTTGTATCGCAGATACCGATCAGCGGAATGCCCAGCGCGTGCGCTTCCTGTACGCAGATTCTCTCCTTCTTCGGATCTACGACGAAGATCGCGTCCGGAAGTCTCTTCATCTCTTTGATGCCGCCGAGGTTCTTCTGCAGCTTCTCCAGCTCCTTGCGCAGACCGATGACTTCCTTCTTCGGGAGCACATCAAAGGTGCCGTCCTCTTCCATCTTCTCGATCTGTTTCAGTCTCTCGATCCGGCTCTGAATGGTCTTGAAGTTGGTCAGCATGCCGCCGAGCCATCTCTCATTGA
>CAMODP010000066.1 GCA_946611445.1 uncultured Eubacterium sp. | reverse complement strand
CCGACCGGAGCGGAGCGGAGACCTTCTCATAAAGAGAACTCCGTAGTTTCGAGCGATACCCTGCACAGGGACATGCGGAAACCCATACGTCTGCCGCTCGAAGCGACCGCAGGACAAGGACAGAAAGCCCCGCTCCAGGCTGCGTCCGATACAGAGCCTTTCAAATACTACACATTCCGGCATCCGCTCACACATTCAGGTCATACTGCAGGTAAATCTCGCGAAAGCCGCTGTTTATCTCCACATACTTTTCCAGAAGCCCGCGCAGCCGCAGGACCTCTTTTTCGTCGCGTTCCTTTACGTAGAGGACACTTTTCCAGGCATCCTGAATCTTCGCCACTGCCTCCGGAGCCGGACCGATCAGTTCTGTGCGTTCTGACCTCCTGGCGCGCAGCAGGAACTGACGGATATACAGCATGGCCGTCTCCAGCCTCTGTCCATCTGCCGCCGACCCGTGAATGGCGAGCATCTGCTCCGCAGGCGGGTAGCGCATCATCTCACGGCCGGTGATTTCTTCTTCGAAGAATGAATTGTAATCCTGCGCGGCCGCGGCGCGGATACTGTAATGCTCCGGATGATAGGTCTGGATGATGGCTTCTCCGCCTCTGCTGCCCCGTCCGGCCCTGCCGACTGCCTGCACCAGCAGCTGATAGGTCCTCTCGGCGGCGCGGTAATCGCTGGCAAACAGGGAGAGATCCGCCGCAAGGACGCCGGAAAGCGTCACATCGGGAAAGTCATGCCCTTTTACCACCATCTGGGTCCCGATCAGGATGTCCGCCTCATGTGCGGCAAAGCTGCGCAGGATCCTGCTGTAGCTTTCTTTGCTCCTGGTCGAGTCCGCGTCCATGCGCAGGATCCTCGCATCGGGAAAAATGCTGCCGATCTCCTGCTCCACCTTCTGCGTTCCGGCCCGGAACCCGCCGATATACGGAGAGCCGCAGGACGGGCAGACTCTGACCTGTCCTGTACGGTACCCGCAGTAATGGCAGATCATCTGCCCGTTGCTGTGCATCGTCAGGGACACGTCACAGTGCGGACATTTTATGACATGTCCGCAGGAACGGCAGCTGACAAAACCGGTATAGCCGCGGCGGTTCAGAAACAGGATTGCCTGGTTCCCGGAGTCAAGACAGCTGCGGAGACTGTCCTGCAGTGCCCTGCTCAGGATAGAACGGTTTCCCGCGCGCATCTCCTCCCGCATGTCTGCGATCCGGGTATGCGGCAGCTGTGCGCCGCCGTATCTGTCCGGCAGTGTAAAAAGCGCATAATCCCCTGTGCGGCAGCGGTAATAGCTGTCTGTGGAGGGCGTGGCCGAACCCATCAGCACGTGGGCGCCCTCTATCCGTCCTCTGGTAATGGCTGTCTCCCGCGTATCGTAGCGGGGTGTCTGGCCGGACCGGTAGGCGGTATCATGTTCTTCATCGATAATGATCAGTCCCAGGGAGGCAAAGGGGGTAAACAACGCTGACCGGGGACCGATAGCTATCTGCGCCTCGCCCCTGGCGATCCGCTCATACTGGTCGTAGCGTTCGCCCCTGCTCATGCGCGAGTGCAGTACGGCAATCCTGTCGCCGAAGACGGACCGGATGCGCCGCACCGTCTGCCATGACAGCGAAATCTCAGGAATCAGGATGATGACCTGGCGCCCCTGCTCCAGCATCTGCCGTGTCAGTTCTATATACAGCAGGGTCTTGCCGCTGCCGGTTATGCCGTGGAGCAGACAGGGACGGTCCTGTCCGGACCATTCCCGCAGGATGCCCTCACACGCGTCTTTCTGCGCAGGGGTCAGGGCGGCGCTGTCCTCTTCCGGTCCGGCCTCCGCCAGCTCCGGGGGATCCCGCCTGCTGGTCCGTGCGTCGCGAAGGACCACACCTTCTTTTTCAAGCCGCGCAACCGTGTCTGCCGTGATCCCGGCTGCCCGGAGTTCCGGCCGTCCGGCTTCATGCCCGGGCCGGGCCAGCAGAAGCTCTATCAGCCTGGCTTTTGCGGTATGATGTCTGTTCCTGTATTCCTCCAGAAGGCTTCGGGCGGCCGGCTCCTCCGGCAGAAGAACAACCGTGACGACTGTCTCGGGGTTTTCTTTTTCTCTGACCGGAAGTGTCGTCTTCAGAGCCTGGTTCATCGTAGAGCCATACGTCGATTTCATCCACGCGGCCAGACGGATCAGACTCCCCTCTATACTGATTTTCCCCGGAATCACAGCCAGAATCGGACGAATGCGTTCCGGGTCGATTTTCGGTTTGCTGCCCAGACCGACTACATAGCCGTCTGTCACCCGGGTGCCGCGGCCAAAGGGAATACGCACAGCGGTTCCTTCCTGTACACTGCCCGCCAGTTCCGCCGGCACACTGTACTGAAAGCTGTGATCGAGACTTTCCTTTGTTATATCCACAATGACATCTGCATACTCTGTCTGCATACGGGTATTACGCACCTGTTCTGTCTGCAGGCAAATTCATTCACCTGCCCTGTCCGCTTCCAGTATCTCCCGGATCAGCACGCGCTCATCCATGGGATATTTTTTCCCTTTTATGATCTGATAGTCCTCGTGCCCCTTGCCGGCAAGCACGATGATGTCCCCGGGTTCCCCGTGGTGGATGGCCCATGCGATGGCCTCCTTGCGGTCCGGAATCTCTATGTATTCTCCGTTCGTCCGCGAAAAGCCTGTCTTGATGTCTTCAATGATCGCCTGCGGGTCTTCATCTCTCGGATTGTCCGAAGTAATGATGGTCAGGTCTGCCATGCGGCCGGAAACCTCTCCCATCTCAAACCGTCTGGATCTGTCACGGTTGCCTCCGCACCCGAACAGGCAGATCAGCCGGTTCGGATGATATTCCCGAAGCGTAGAGAGCAGGCTCTCCAGCGCCATCGCGTTGTGCGCGTAGTCGATCATCAGCGTAAATCTGTCGGAGACAGGCACCATCTCCACCCTGCCTTTGACTCTTGCCTTCGTCAGGGCCTCCATAATACTGTCCCCGGTCACGCCGAAATGGTGGCAGACAGCCACCGCTGCCAGAGAATTGTAAACGGAAAAGCGCCCCGGGATATCGATCTCCACAGGAATATTTTCCAGTCCTGAGGCGTGGTAGCGGATTCCCAGATACCCGGGCTTGCTGATCATCATGGCATTCTCCGCCCGCAGCGTCGCCTGTTCGGAATATCCGTAAGTCTCCAGACTGCAGGTACAGCCTTCCACGATCTCCTCAAAATGCGGGTCATCCCGGTTGACAATTCCGACCCTGCAGTTCTTCAGCAGAAGCTTTTTGCACGCGAGGTAGTTTTCAAAGCTGCTGTGCTCGTTCGGGCCGATATGATCAGGGGAAATATTCGTGAAGATGCCGTAGTCAAAGGTAATCCCCGCCACGCGGTTCATCATCAGCGCCTGTGAGGACACCTCCATGACCACACTGTCGCAGCCCGCTTCCGCCATCTCCGCGAAATAGGACTGAATCAGCCAGGATTCCGGCGTAGTGTTTTCGGAGGGGATGGACCTTTTTCCGGTCAGCGTCTCAATCGTGCCGATCAGGCCGGTGCGGTGTCCGGCCGCCTCCAGAATGGACTGAATCATATACGTGGTGGTCGTCTTGCCCTTTGTGCCGGTGATCCCGATGGTTTTCAGCTTCCTGGCAGGATAGTCAAACCATACCTGCGAAAGCATTGCCAGCGCCAGCCGCGTGTCCTCTGTGCGGATCACTGTCACGCCCTCCGGCACGTCGACCGGATCCTGTACGAGTACCGCGCGGGCTCCCCGTCCGGCAGCGCCGGCCGCATATGTGTGTCCGTCTGTCAGTGCACCCTTCATACAGACAAACAGAAAGCCCTCCTCCACCTTGCGCGAGTCATAGGCCACGCCGCGTATCTCGCAGTCGGCAGAGCCCCGTACCAGCTCCCACGCAAATCCGGACAGAAGATCCCTCAGTTTTTTCACGTCACTATTCCCCCTTTACGCCAAAGGCTGTACCGCATCTCCATAGGATTCCGGCACAGCCCGTTTTTTATTTCAGGTACCAGTCGTTCCTGTATCACAGCTTCCACAGACTGCAGCGCACCGGATGACCGGCCGCGTCGGAGAGATAATCGTACCAGAGCTGCAGCGTCTCTGCGTCTGCGTACCAAACCTCACGTTTGTCCTCGTCTTCGTCTTCGTAGATGCCGTGCAGCGCGCCGCTGGTATCTCCCCGTTCCTTGTCAAATTCATGTTCCGCCAGCAGCTTCTGAATATTCTGCTCGGACAGGGTCGTCACATATCCTGTCTCCACGTTCCAGTCATAGCCGCCGTTTGCAAGTGCAAAACCGAGATCCGGGATAAAGGCAAAATCCTCAACCAGGCCGATCAGGAAATCCCGATCCGCCTTCGCGCCCGGCTCTGTGCCGAAACCGTGCAGGTCATAGCACATCATTACATATTCCGGTCCTTCAGGAAAGGTCAGGCCCTCCTTCGGCGTCGCGGGCTCCAGAACGATCCGCAGCGGCAGAGAGCGTTTTCCGGACTCTTCGATCAGGGCCTCTTCAAAAACGAGGAAGGACTTCCAGAGCTCCATATCCCCGTGCAGAGCCTCAAAATCGATCTCCAGCCCGTCAAAACCATTCTCCTGGGCCAAAGCAGCCAGCTCGGCAGCGTGCTTCTTCGCGTCTTCCGGACTGTCCAGCAAATGGTGCAGCAAGTCGACATCCTTTGCCGATGACCATCCCGAGGCCACGATGTCATTCGTGACAGACAGATAGATATTCCAGGAATGTCCCGCACTCTTCTCGCGGATCATCTCAACCTGCGCCGTCAGCTCACCCGGCAGGAACACCTGACCGTCCGGATCATAGCTGGCTGCGAATACGCAGATATTCTGTATGACATCACCGTACATATCCAGCGCTTCGGCAATGTGGTCATCCCAGTAGGCAACCCAGACCGTCTGCATGACGTCCTTATACGCAGCCCCGGGGCTTTCCCCTTCCGGTTCTGTCACGATCTCTTCTGCCGCGGGTTCCTCGCCTTCGGACGAAGAAGCGTCTGTCCCGGATACTGCCTCGGATTCTGCGCTTTCCGCCTCCGGTTCTGATTCCTCCGCCGCGGAGGAACCGTTCACCAGATAGTAGTCATCTGCGCTGAAGAGGCCTCCCTCCCGGGAACAGCCGGAAAGAAGAAGGCAGAACAGCAAAACCGCTGCCGCGGCGCGGGCAAAAACAAACCTGTTTTTCCTATTCACAAAACCTCTTTTCTTCTCTGTTTCCGGTTATCCTTACAGATACCGGGGTCTTTCATCAATAGCGGAACTTCTCGGCGAACCAGGCCTCCAGCTCATCTATCTTTACCCGGACCTGATCCATGGTGTCTCTCTCCCGGATGGTCACGCAGCCGTCGTTTTCCGAATCGAAATCATAGGTCACGCAATACGGCGTACCGATCTCATCCTGACGGCGGTACCTCTTTCCGATGTTTCCGCGGTCATCAAATTCACAATTATACTTTGAAGACAGCTCGTCAAAAATCTTTTCCGCGCCCTCCGACAGCTTCTTTGACAGCGGCAGGACAGCTACCTTCACCGGTGCGAGCGCCGGATGGAAGTGCAGAACAGTGCGGACATCGTTCTTTTCGGCATCCAGCACTTCTTCGTCATATGCCGCGCACAGGAAAGCCAGGACGACACGGTCAGCCCCCAGAGACGGCTCGATGACATACGGGACATACTTTCTGTTCTGTGTGTCGTCAAAGTAAGACATATCCTCACCGGATACCTCCTGATGACGGCCCAGGTCATAATCCGTGCGGTCCGCGATGCCCCACAGCTCGCCCCAGCCGAACGGGAACAGGAACTCGATATCTGTGGTAGCCTTGCTGTAGAAGCTCAGTTCTTCCTTTGCGTGATCGCGCAGGCGCATTTCCTCTTCCTTCATACCGAGATTCAGGAGCCAGTCGCGGCAGAAGGCACGCCAGTAATCAAACCACTCCAGGTCCGTGTCGGGCTCACAGAAGAACTCCAGCTCCATCTGCTCAAATTCCCGCGTGCGGAAGGTGAAGTTGCCGGGTGTGATCTCATTGCGGAAAGATTTGCCGATCTGGCCGATGCCGAACGGGATTTTCTTCCGGGATGTACGCTGGACATTCTTGAAATTGACAAATATACCCTGCGCGGTCTCCGGGCGGAGATAAACCGTATTCTTGGCATCCTCTGTGACGCCCTGGAAAGTCTTGAACATCAGGTTGAACTGACGGATATCTGTGAAATTGTGTTTTCCGCAGGTCGGGCACGGAATCTCATGCTCATCGATAAATCCCTTCATCCGCTCCTGTGACCAGCCGTCGCAGCTGTTGTTTTCCAGCGCAATGCCTTTTTCCGCGCAGAAATCTTCGATCAGCTTGTCGGCGCGGAACCGCTCATGACACTCACGGCAGTCCATCAGGGGATCGGAAAAGCTTCCCAGATGTCCGGACGCTACCCAGGTCTGCGGATTCATGAGGATCGCACAGTCTACGCCTACATTGTACTTGTTGTCCTGTACGAACTTCTTCCACCAGGCCTTTTTGACATTATTTTTGAGTTCCACACCCAGCGGGCCGTAATCCCAGGTATTTGCCAGGCCGCCGTAAATCTCGGAGCCCGGATACACAAATCCTCTGGATTTCGCGAGGGCGATGATCTTGTCCATTGTTTTTTCCATTGCTTTGTACTCCTTGCTGGTTTTTTGCTTAGCTGTGTTTTTACTTATATATAATATACGCGTACCGGTCTGCCACTGTCGCGTACCGGTTGATCACCGAGGGACTCTCTGCCTGCGGTGATCCGGATACCGCGGAAGATGCTGTAACGGTTTCATCCTCCGCCTCTGCGTCTGCAGCTGTGTCACTGTCCGGCACACTGCCGTCTGCCATGACCGTGTTGATCCGCGCTGTCCTTCTGCCTGTTATTTTAACGTTATCTGTCGCGTACAGTATCTTGTCCGGAAGCTTCACCCGCACCGGTTCGCCGAGGATGAGGACTTTCCACTCCTTGGCCCGTTCCCGGATGACTGTCTGGTCAGCAGGCTTGCCCTTCTTGTCCAGCCAGGTCTGTCCGATGTCATAGCCTGCGGTATCCGCCTCTGAGAGTGTTCCCTGGAAGCAGACGACCTGGTTGAAGTCCGCGTAGTCCTTCCATGAGCCGTACGTCATCGAAATCTCAACGTCCGTGGCTGTGACCTTGCAGGAATCCATGGTCACTGTTCCGCCCTGGAAAGCTTCAATCTGCGCAGTGATATACTGCTCCAGCTCCTCCTGTGAGAAATCCCCGTCCTTTGGTTCGATGATCTTCTCTGTAATGCCTCCGCCCGCGTCCGCCGTCAGCATCGTCTGGTCTCCGCCGGAGCCGCAGCCCCAGAGCAGACAGACACAAATGATTGCCAGCGACGCGGATAACAGCCGTCGTCTCATGCCCGACATGCCTCCTTTAACGATTCGGCACTGCCGAATGTCATACCTGTCCCTGCTCACTGTCTGTAAATGATGTCCTCGCGCCCGGGCCCGTTGGACACCATGGTGATCGGGAAGCCGATCTGCTTTTCGATGAATTCCACATACCGCCGGGCATTCTCCGGCAGGTCCTCGTAGCGCCGGATTCCCCGGATGTCACATTTCCATCCCGGAAGTACTTCCAGCACGGGTTTGGCCTTCTCCAGCTGCCCCGTGACAGGGAATTCCCTGGTCTGTTTTCCGTCGATCTCGTAGGCAACGCAGACCGGTATCTCGTCCAGATAGCCCAGAGCATCCAGGACGGTAAAAGCCACATCCGTCGTTCCCTGGATCCGGCAGCCATACCGGGACGCGACACAGTCATACCAGCCCATCCGTCTGGGACGTCCGGTCGTGGCGCCGTACTCGCCGCCGTCGCCTCCATTCCTGCGCAGCTCATCCGCCTCGTCTCCGAATATCTCTGACACAAAGGCGCCTGCGCCTACTGCGCTGGAGTATGCCTTGGAAACCGTGACGATCTTTTTGATCTCATAGGGCGGCACGCCCGCACCCACCGCGCCGTAACCGGCCAGCGTGGAAGATGATGTCACCATCGGATAAATGCCGTGGTCCGGATCCTTCATGGATCCGAGCTGTCCCTCGAGAAGGACTTCCTTCCCATCCTGCAGCGCATTCCACAGGAAGGCTGAAGTATCTGCCGCATACGGCCTGATCTGCTCTTTCCAGGTCATCATCTCATCAAAAAGCGCGCCGGCGTCCAGCAGCGGTTTGTGATACAGATGCTCCAGGAGGATGTTCTTGACTTCCGCGGTACGCTCCAGTTTGTCACGAAGCGCTTTCTCGTCAAACAGCTCATTGACCTGGAAGCCGATCTTTGCGTATTTATCAGAATAGAACGGCGCGATGCCTGACTTTGTCGAGCCGAAGGACCGGCCGGCCAGACGTTCCTCCTCATACTGGTCGAACAGAATGTGATACGGCATGACCATCTGCGCCCGATCAGAGATCAGAAGCTTCGGAGCCGGCACGCCGCGGTCAAGTATTGACTGCAGCTCTTTCATGAGAACAGGAATATTGAGGGCAACGCCGTTTCCGATGACACTGGTCACGTTCTCGTTAAAAACGCCGGAGGGCAGTGTGTGAAGGGCAAATTTCCCGTATTTGTTCACAATGGTGTGGCCGGCATTGGCACCGCCCTGAAAACGGACGACGATGTCGGCTTTTTCCGCCAGCATATCTGTGATTTTGCCTTTTCCCTCATCACCCCAGTTTGCTCCTACAATTGCTGTTACCATGGTGGTGCTCCTTTCGCGTCTGCGCCGCAG
This sequence comes from uncultured Eubacterium sp., assembly GCA_946611445.1. Taxonomy (GTDB): domain Bacteria; phylum Bacillota; class Clostridia; order Lachnospirales; family Lachnospiraceae; genus Bilifractor. Next base: position 911 of record CAMODP010000066.1, on the reverse strand, counting down.
CGCTGTTATCTTGTTATCACTGATTATTTAATTGTGCATTCACAAATTGCACAAATCCGCCTCGGGCACGCTCTCGCTGCCTCATCCACGCAGCGGTACTAAGCTCCCGCTGAAGCGGATCGCAAAGTACCGGCGGGATTCGAAGCACCCGAGGCAGGATTGTGCAATTTCTTCTCACCATTTACACTGATATAGTCGCCTTCATCCCTAACAGGTCTGCCCGTTCTTTCAGCAGGGGGCGGATTACTTCTGTCAGGTAGGTGTCGACCTGCCGCGGCGCCCTTCCCACGTAGCGGGCGGGGTCCATGGAGCGTTTCAGTTCTTCCAGTGTCAGGTTGAACGCGGGGTCAGCCGCAATGCGCTCAAGAAGGTCGTTGTCTCCGCCCTGCTCTTTGACGGTGCGGCCCGCTTCCATTGACAGCACGCGGATCCGCTCGTGCAGCTCCTGTCTGTCGCCGCCGGCTTTTACGGCATCCATCATGATGTTTTCCGTCGCCATGAAGGGCAGCTCCGCCAGGAGATGTTTTTCAATCACCTTCGGATAGACCACGAGCCCGTCCGCAACGTTCAGGACGAGATCGAGAATACCGTCCGCCGCGAGGAAGCCTTCCGCTACGGACAGTCTCTTGTTGGCGGAATCGTCCAGTGTGCGCTCAAACCACTGCTCGGCGGATGTCATGGCCGGATTGAGCGCATCGATCATCACATAGCGGGCCCGAGAAGCGATTCTCTCGCTCCGCATCGGGTTTCTCTTATAGGCCATTGCAGATGAGCCGATCTGGTTCTTTTCGAAGGGCTCCTCCACTTCTTTCAAATGCTGCAGCAGCCGGACGTCATTGGAGAATTTGTGGGCGCTCGCAGCGATTCCTGCCAGGATATTCACCACCCGTGTATCCACTTTGCGGGAATAG
>CAMODP010000065.1 GCA_946611445.1 uncultured Eubacterium sp. | reverse complement strand
AGGTTCCCTTCAGGGTCTCTGTGCAGGGCGGCTTTTTCTCTTCAGGGCCTCTGTGCGGGGCGGCTTTTTCTCTTCAGCGTCTCCGTGGAGGGCGGCTTTTTCTGTACAAAATCTGCTGCCCGTACCCCTTACACCGGCATCCAGTTCAGCAGCAGCGCCGCCACGATACCGACTCCGGCGCCGATGAATACCTGCAGCGGCGAGTGACCTACAAACTCCTTGAGTTTTTCCTCCGGGGAGAGGTCTTCCCGGCCGATCTCCTCCAGCACATCCATGATCGTATTGATCGCCTTTGCCTGCTTGCCTGTCTCCAGGCGGACGCCCATTGCGTCGTGCATTACGATGATGGCCACCAGCAGCATCACGGCAAAGACGGGAGAGGCAAATCCGCATTCCATGCCGGTCGTCAGCGCGGCCGCGGAGACTGTGGCAGAATGTCCGCTGGGCATTCCGCCGTCCCCGAACAGCCGCTCTATGTCGAAACGGCCGTTCATGATCAGATAGAGAATTGCTTTTATGACCTGGGCCGACGCCCAGCTGACAAGTCCTGCCATCAGTATTCTGTTTGCAAGCAGCTGCTGAATGTATTCCATGCCGTCCCCCCCGCGAATCCGTTCCTGACCGAATGAATCTGTCCCTGTATTCTACCTTATCAGGAGAAAAACGTCCATATCCCGTTTTTTCAATTCCAGATCGTAACTATCAGAACCTCTTGCAAATCCGGCGATCTGGGCGTATGCTGTCATATACAGCCAGAGTTAAATGCTGTTAATCATGTGAATTTAACGGGGACAGAATTTTGATCGGAATAGTAGATGTGGGCGGCGGCACCCGCGGCATTTTCGGCGCAGGCGTGTTTGACCGCTGTATGGAACTGGATATACGGTTTGATTTTGTGGCAGGCGTATCAGCTGGCAGCGCCAACGGCGCTTCCTATCTGGCCGGGCAGAAGGGGCGGAATTATGTGTATTACAACGAGTACGCCTTCCGGAAAGAATATATGGGGCTGCAGAATTTTATCCGGACCGGTTCTTATATCAATCTTGACTATATCTACAGTACGCTGAGCAATTCCGGGGGTGAGTATCCTCTGGATTACAAGGCTATGATGGACAACCCCGCTGATATGGAGATCGTGACGACAGATGCCATGACCGGCCGGCCGGTCTACCTGCATAAAAAGGACATCCGGGAAAATGACTACTGCTACATGAAGGCGTCCTGCTGTGTCCCCGGCATCAATCGCCCGTACCGGATACCGGCTCCCCCTCACCACGGAAACGCCTCCTCCGGATGGCTTCTGTGCTATGACGGCGGCATCTCCGATCCCATTCCCTTCCGGCGTGCCCTGCAGGCCGGCTGTGAGAAGGTGGTTGTCATCCTGACCCGGCCCAAAACCGAATTCCGCGACGGGACCTCTGACCGCAGGCTCTCGCGGATGATCCGGCGCAAATATCCGGCAGCGGCAGATGCCTGGGAGCGCCGCAGCGCCGTTTACAACAACAGCCTCCGCGAGCTGCTGGCACTGGAAAAAAAGGGGACAGCGCTCATCATCTCACCGGATACCATCGGTGATCTGAAAACGCTGTCCCAGGATCATGCGCAGCTGGACCGCCTGTATCGGAAAGGATACGCGGGGGCGGAGGCTGTTACAGATTTTCTTTCATGAAAGGCTGACAGGGCAGGCGGACAGAATAGAGATCATCGGACAGTTCATAGTCTGTGCCCTCTGTATAGCTGCCGCGCAGTACCCTGTTCAGAGCCAGCCGGATTACGGCCTCACCCATGGCTTCTGCGTCCTGCAGCACCGTCCCGTCCATCTGACCGGTCCGGATATACTGCCGCCCGGCCTTCGTCGCGTCCACGCCCAGGACACAGATATGCCCGCGGCTCTCTCCTTTGTCCGGCAGGTTGAATCCTGCCGTAATCAGCGCCTTGATAACGCCGATAGCCATCGCGTCATTGTTGCAGAAAACCGCTTCTATGTCTCCGGCATCCATTTCTGTCAGAAGAACCGACATCATATACTCTGCCTTAACTTCATCCCAGTCGGCAACCTGTGTCTCCGCCAGGGCATTCATGTCATACTCCAGCTCCATGAGCGTGCGGATGCAGTTTTCCGTCCGGATGACTGCCTCCGGATTGTCGCTCTCCCCTTCAAACATGAGATAATTGATCCGGCCGTCCCGGTTTCTGTCGACCGCGTACGGATTCTCCTGATAGATTCTGTCAAAGAGTTCAGCCTGCTGTATGCCGGCCATTTCCGCGTCTGTACCGACGAAGACTGCGCCGATCTTCCGAATCATATCTGTGTCATGCGGCTCCCGGTTGTAAAAGAGCACCGGTGTCTGCGATGACACCGCCAGTTCCTCCAGATAATCCGTTTCCATGGTGTCCGCCAGATTGATGATGATCAGGTCTTTGCCGGCGGCGAACATAAGATCCGCCTGCCGCTCCTGAAGCTCCATGTCCCCGCGGGCGTCCATCATTTCCAGTTCAACTGTGACGCCGTACTCCTCGCCCAGAATACCGGCATAGCGTTTTATCGCTTCCCGCACGGATCTGCCGAACGGATCCGTGTATTTCCAGACCAGGACGCCCAGATGAACAACCTCTGGCTGTTTTGATCCTTCTGCTTCCAGAGCAGAAGCGCTGCCGGCGTCAGTATTACCCGGCTCCGTGCTGTTTTTTTCCCCGGCTTTTGTCCCACAGGATGCCATTCCCAGAAGCAGCAGGAACGCCAGAACAGCGGCCGTGATTTTTCTCTTCATCACCGTTCCGTCTCCTGTTTACGAGTTTTTTATTCACTGAAATATTCTCTGTACCACACCAGGAACGTGTATATCGTCCAGACCTTGCGCCAGGCATCGGAATTGCCGCCGAGATAGTCGTCAAGGATGGCGTTGATCTCATCCGCATGGAAGAACCGCTCTGCCTCCCTGCTGCGGAAGGCTGCCTTTACGTCCGCGTTGTACCGGTCATCCGCCATCCAGATGCGGATCGGAACGATAAAGCCCAGTTTCTTCCGGAAGGCAATTTCCTCGGGCAGCACCTTTGCGGCTGCCGTGCGGAAGGCCACCTTGTTCTGCTCCTCATTTACCTTAAAGCGGGCCGGCATGCGGGACGCGATGTCAAAAATGCGGCGGTCCGTCAGCGGCATGCGGATCTCCAGGCCTGCAGCCGTACTCATTTTGTCCACATTCAGGTATATATCGCCCTCCAGCCAGATCCGGATATCCACGTCCGCCATCCGGGTCAGCGGATCCAGCCCTTCTGTCTCCTCATAGATGTCCTTCACCAGGTCAATCGGCAGCACCTGGTCATTGTAGTGCTTCAGGATGCGCTTTTTCTCATCTTCCTTCATGATGTTTGTGTTGCCGACATAGAAGGTTTTCAGGTTGTCTCCGTAGCGCTCCGCGTTGCGGTACATATTGTAGCCGCCGAAGAATTCATCGGCGCCCTCTCCGGAATAACAGAGTTTTGTGTGCGCCGCGGTCTCGCGGCAGGCAATCGCAAAGGCTATGGCCGAAGCATCTCCCAACGGCTGCTCCATATTCCGCATAACCCACGGCACGATGGCAAAATACGCCTCCGGCGTGATCAGACAGCGGGTATTCTTCCGCCCCAGCAGGCGGGCAGTCTCCGCTGCCAGCGGCGATTCGTCAAAGCGCGCGTCGTCATACCCGCAGGAGCCGGTCATTTCAGCATCTGACATGGCCAGAACATAAGAGGAATCCACACCGCCGGACAGGAAGGATTCCGCCGTTTCTGAAGGTTCTTTTACCTCCGGGAAGATATCCCGCAGCGTCGTGTGGATCTCATCTGCCCAGTCCTCCAGCGTGCGGCTCTCATCCGGATGGTACGACGGTGCCCAGTATCTGGTGATCTCAATCCGGCCGTCTTTCCAGATCAGGTAATGTCCGGGCATCAGTTTTTTCACGCCTTTGAAAAAGGTGTTCTCCCCGGCCACGTATGTGAGCGTCAGATAGAGCTGAAGCATGTCCTCGTTCAGTTCTTTGACAAACCCCGGCTGCTCCAGGATCCGGCTGATCATCGTGCCGTACAGCAGACGGCCGTCGCCTGTCACATAATAGTAAAACGGCTTTGTGCCGAAATGGTCCCGCATGCAGAACAGCTGCCGGCGCTCCTCATCCCACAGCGCAAAGGCAAACATGCCGTACAGATGGCTGCCCATCTCTGTCCCCCAGGTCTCATACGCTTTTTCCAGGATGGCCTTTTCCCGTTCCTCCCGCGCCAGGCTGCCGTCAATCTGCAGCTCCCGGCACAGCGCCGCCCAGTTGCGGATATGTCCTCTGTATTCCCGAATCTCTGTCATGTATTCATACCTTCCTTATTAATTAATGTTTTATTATACTCCTTCGGACGCCGGACAACAAGCCTGTGCCAAAATCGTGTTGACAGCCGTCAATCAAGCCGTAAAATACAATTGTGAAAAATCCACTGCTTTGAGAAATGGAAGGGAACCGGATATGTCTACCACACCTGTTCATATAATGAAAGGACATCTGACCTCTGTCATCGGACAAGGTACAGAGAAACTATACTATGAAGATGCCTATATGAAGGATTTTACAGCAACGGTCCTGGAATGCCGGGAGCTATCGTCCGGCGGCGTGTCTGCCGCAGGTTCAGATGACTCCGCTGCCGGAGCGGTCGGCGCTGCCGCCCCGTCCGTGTACGGCATCGTCCTCGACCGCACAGCCTTTTTCCCGGAGGAGGGCGGCCAGAGTCCGGACCGCGGATATCTGTATATCCTGGAAGCTAAAACGGATGCCGGGAACGGCGGCAGATCCGTTACAGATAAAGGAGAAGACGGCAGCGGCATATCGGTCACAGACGTACAGATCCGGGACGGCATCATCACACATACCGCAGCTGCTCCCATCCCGGAGGGAACCAGAGTGCGGGGCGTGCTGGATTTTCACCACCGTTTTTCCAACATGCAGCAGCATTCTGCCGAGCATCTGTACTCCGGTCTGGTATGGGAGCGGTTCGGCTGGACAAACGCCGGCTTTCATCTGAGCGATTCAGAGGTGACCATGGATTATTCCGGGCCTCTTACGCCGGAGGAAGCGGCGGAGCTGGAGCTGGAGGTGAACCGCAGGATCTGGGCAAATATCGAAAGCCGCCAGGAATTCCCGGCGGCCGAAGAGCTGCAGAATATGTTTTACCGCAGCAAGGCGGAGATCGACGGCCAGGTGCGTCTGGTGATCTTCCCCGGCTGTGATATCTGCGCCTGCTGTGCCCCGCATGTTGCCCGTACCGGCGAAATCGGTCTGTTCAAGATCATCTCCCTCCAGAATTACAAGGGCGGCGTGCGCATCAGTATGCTGGCAGGTGAACGGGCTTTCCGGTATCTGGCTGCAGAACACGGATATCTGACGGAAGCAGCCCGCATGTTCTCAACGTCACCGGACCTGGTACCCGGCAGGGTGGAAAAGCTCCGCGGCGATCTCGCCGATGCCCGCTACGCCCTTACCGGAGCGGAATCCGCCCTGCTGGAGATGCAGGCAGATGCCGTACCCGCCGGGCAGAAAAATGTATGCCTGTTCACGCAGGGACTGCCTGACCCCGTCATCCGCAAGACGATCAACCGTCTCATGGAAACCCATGCCGGCGTCTGCGGCATCTTTGACGGGAGTGATACAGTCGGCTACCGCTATGTCTTAGGCAGCGCCGGCGATGTCTCCGGCATGCAGCAGAAGCTCCGCGAACAGTTCGGTGCCCGCGGCGGCGGCAGACCGCCCCTCATGCAGGGCTCCGTACAGGCCTCTGCCGCTCAGCTGCAGGAACTGTTCCGTGACTAAAAAAGAGCACCACCTCTGTGATGCTCCTGTGCAGCCGGTCCGGTATGCCTGAACCGGATTATAATTTGTATATGACTTACAGGCTCTTCGCGAATTCGCGGATCTCGTTCAGCTTTGCCTCGGAGCCGTTCTCCTCGCCCGCTGCCGTGATAATTCCGGCATCCTGGATGCCGGTGTACGCACAGATTCCCTTGTAGGTGGCAACCGCGCCGTCATAGACATTCGGTGATCCGGAGCTCAGCAGAAGCGCTGCCTTCGTCGCTTTGGCCGGCTTTCCGATCGCAAAGACTCTCTGCATGGCCGCAGTGATCTGGGCCGTCATGCCGAAATAGTAGATGGGAGAGGCATACACGATCATATCGCTTTCCTTGTAGGCAGGCCTCTACCTCCGCCATATCGGCAGTCGGCTCAAATCCTTTGTCCAGCCTTCAGGATTCAGCCTCTTCTTTCCACTCTTTTTCGAAAAACTGAATGAGCAGCTCTCCCATGACCTCGCTGCCGTCTATATAACTTCCGTGGTCAGCTCCTTCTATGATTTTCAGCTCTGCATGCGGAAGGCCGGCAGCAATTTTCTGCGTCTCAGACGGAAGGATAAGGTCATGCTCTCCCACGGTTACCAGCACCGGAATCGCAATGCCGCCCAGTTCCTCCGGGGCAATGTCCGGCTCTGTCAGCATCAGGGTTATCAGCGGATCCGGCCGTTTTTTATTTATCTCCGTAAACTCCCGGATAAACGACGGATCAATCCCGTCCGGGGAAAGATTCGTCCCGCTGACGGCCAGCACCCCGAGAGCATCCGGATGGCGGATTGCCAGCAGAAGACCTATGATGCCGCCGTCGCTGTGACCATACAAGGCAGGGCGCTCCAGCCCCAGCTCCCTGATAAGGCAAAACATGTCCTCAGCCATATCCGTATAATGGTACTCCTCCAGAGGCTCATTTGCGCCGTGTCCCCGGGAATCGGGCGCGTACACCCGGTATCCTGCCTCTGCAAGCCGGCGGATCTCGGTGTCAAACAGATCATGCGTCTCTCCGTTCCCGTGAACGAGGACTACCGGCCGGCCCTCACCGACCACTGCATAATGCAGGCTGACGCCGTTGACTGTGATGACATGGGATGCTTCATAACTCATCTTGCATTCTCCTTTCAGGGCCGGACGGCTTTTTCGTGCGCCGCCCCTGCGGCTTCAGGTGATAACACAGGGAAGGCCGTGCTCTTCCAGCTGTATGTCTACCTCGATCATGTCGTAGATCTTGTTCTCAATGAAATACGAAAAGATGATGTCTGTCTTGTCGCACGGCGAGAGCGCGTACCCGGCCCGGGCCAGCAGGTCTCTTGCCTCGTCCAGGTCCAGCATGGCGCCGATGCACAGGCAGAGCGCCGTCAGCTTCTGCGGGTGATAGTCCGGATTGTTCTTGATCTTTGAAAAGACCTTCTTGTCGACAATGGCTCTCTTATAGACGTCAGCGTTTTTCAGGCCCTTGCGCCCGATCAGATACAGCAGATACTGCGGAAACGTATCGGACATATGGGCGATCCGCTCAGCCAGCTTCGTCTCGATTTCTTCTATCGCGGCGTCTGCGTCATATGCAGGCGCCATATCTTGTCCGCCCGTCTCAGTGCCGAGATCGAGTTTTGCCGTTTTCCCTGACGCAGATTCGGCGCGGGGCGCCTGCTGGGGGAACCCTTCTCTTCTTTCCTCCGGGCTGTGGAAGGAAGGCACGGCTGCGGTCTCTCCAAAGCGCCGCCGCTGTCTTCTCTGCGCGGCGGCAGGCCTGTCTGCCGGCGGTCTGCCGTATTCCTCCTCACGCTTTTCCCGCACGTAATTCAGATCGATATAGGCCTCCAGATCCGGATACAGGTTTTTTCCCATCCTGGCAGCCTTCTCATCAAACACCACCAGGATGACCTGCATATCCGATTTCAGGAGAAAGGCGTGGATCTCATCGACGGCGATCCGCATGCCCTCTTCCTTGGGATAGCCGAACCCGCCTGTCGATATCAGCGGGAACGCTATGGACCGGAATCCTTCCCGGGAGGCCAGGGCAAGGCTCTTGCGGTAGCAGGAACGGAGAAGTTCTTCCTCATGATGGCTCCCGTCGATATACAGCGGACTGACGGCATGGATAATATACTTTGCCGGAAGGCGGAAACCCGGCGTGAGGAAGACATCACCTTCTTTTACAACGCCTATCTCGCGCTTCCTGTAGGCCAGGAGTTCCTCATAGCCGGCAGCCTCATACACCGCGTGATCACACCCGGTTCCGACGGCAGGCTGGTCATTCGCCGTGTTGACGATGGCATCTGTATTCATTTTTGTGATGTCATTGCGGACTATTTTAAATGGCATCGCCGCCGCCCCCTCTCTGATACAATCCGTCTCCACTTCCCCGGTTCCCTTTTCCGCCCTGCAGCGGAAAAGATCATTTCCTTCCGGGTATATGATGTTTTATATTACAATTTTTTCCAAAGATCGGCAAGCGATGCCGCCCCTTCTCTTAAAGTGCAACATCTGCAATTTTATCATCAGATGCGCAGCCGGATTTTTCTGCCTTGCGGAAATCGCTTGACATCTTCCTCACATTGCACTATTCTTACAGTGCAAGTTGCATTATATGTGATGCATGACAGGCACATATTTCACCAGTCACTGGTGCAACACGCGGAACAACAGATTTATACGGGCAGGGAGGTGATCTTCATGCAGTCCGACGCTGATTGCTTTATTGCCATCGACATGAAGTCTTTTTACGCCAGCGTAGAATGTGTTGCCCGCGGTGTGGATCCTCTGAAGGCCAACCTGCTGGTGGCCGATCCGTCCCGTTCAGACAAGACCATCTGCCTGGCGGTCAGTCCGGCCCTGAAAGCCATCGGCGTGCCATCAAGGCCGCGGCTGTTTGAAGCAAAGCAGGCCATACGGCAGTACGAGCAGGCCCACCACACCCGGATCCTCTATTACACCGCTGTGCCGCGGATGGCTGAATACGAGCGGATATCTGCGCTGATCTACTCCGTCTATCTGCGGTATGCCGCAGCAGAGGACATTCACGTCTACAGCATTGATGAGGTTTTCGTCTACGCGACGCCCTATCTGCACCTGTACGAAGAAGAAGCGGCAAGGGCCGGGCTGCATCCTGCTCACGTAATGGCCATGACCATGATCCGGGATGTTCTGAAAACGACCGGTATCACCGCTACCGTCGGGATCGGCACCAATCTGTACCTTTCCAAGGTCGCCATGGATATTGTCGCAAAAAAAGCCTCCCCGGACAGGGATGGCGTCCGCATTGCGGAGCTGAACGAGAGTTCCTACTGTTTCCGGCTCTGGAATCACAGACCGCTTACGGATTTCTGGCAGATTGGTCCCGGCAAGGCGAACAGACTGCAGAAGAATTACATGTTTACCATGGGTGATGTGGCGGAAAGATCGGTTCGCGATGAAGAATGGTTCTATAAGGAGTTCGGCATAGACGGAGAGATCCTGATCGACCACGCCTGGGGTATTGAACCGGTCCGCATGCAGGATATCAAAAGCTTCCGGCCCGTACAGAACAGTCTCTCGAACGGGCAGGTCCTTCCGCGGCCGTACAGGTTCGCGGAGGCCCGCATTGTCTTTCTGGAAATGGTCGACGTGCTGTGCGCGGACATGTACCGGAAGAACCTGGTCTCCCGGATCTTCACCTGGTGGATCAGCTTTGACTGGAAAAGCCTGGAAGAATGCCCGGACTATAACGGGCCTCTGGTTATCGACTTCTACGGCCGGCTGCATCCGAAGCACGCAAACGGGACCGTCCGATTCACAAACCCCACCAACTCCTTCCGCACTGTCTCCGCCGCCATGGCCGAGGCATTTGACAAAAAAGTGGACCGGCGGCTCCTGATCCGCAAGATCGGCGTAAATGCAGATAAGACCACTTCCGACAACGGAGTGTATCAGCTGGACCTGTTCACGGATTATGATGCGCTGCAGCGGGAAAAAGCCATCCAGGGAGCCATGCTGGAGATCCGGCAGCGCTACGGAAAGAACGCCGTG
>CAMODP010000064.1 GCA_946611445.1 uncultured Eubacterium sp. | reverse complement strand
CGCCGTGACAGCGGAAGCCGTTGCGGAAGCCGGCTATGACAGCCTGGATGCCGCGAAGGAAGACGGCACCGCGTTCGTACTTGTCGGACACGGCACTTCCCATGTGGCAAACATCAGCTATGACCAGATGCAGGCACAGATGGATGAGCTCGGCTATGAGAACGTCTTCATCGGCACCGTAGAGGGCGAGCCGGAAGACACCGCATGCGAGGAAGTCATCAAGGCTGTTCAGGAGGCAGGATATACAAAGGTTATCATCCGTCCGCTGATGGTTGTTGCCGGTGACCACGCAAACAACGATATGGCGGACCCGGAGGACGAGGAGTCCTGGATCAGCATGTTCAACGCCAGCGGTGCTTTCGAGGATGTCAGCGTGCAGATCGCGGGCCTTGGCCGGATCGCCGATGTCGAGAACCTGTATGTGGCACATACACAGGAAGCTGTTGACGTAGTGACCGGCGAGGAGCCGGCAGAAGCAGCAGAGGAGACAGAGGCTGCCAGTGAGACAGCTGAAGATGCGGAAACCGCCAGCGAAGCGACAGAGGAGACAGCCGCTGCTGCAGGTGCGGCTGAGGAAGCAGAGAGTGATGCTGCTCTTGAAGATGGCACCTATCTGGTTGACTTTACGACGGACAGCTCCATGTTTCATGTCAGCGAGGCCTGCGACGGAAAAGGTGTCCTGACCGTGAAGGACGGAGAGATGACTATTCATGTCAGCCTGCAGTCCCAGAAGATCGTGAACCTGTTCCCGGGAACCGCTGAAGACGCACAGGCAGAGGGCGCGGAACTTCTGGAGCCCACCACGGATGAAGTTACCTACAGTGACGGAACAACCGAGGAAGTGTATGGCTTTGATATTCCCGTCCCCGCGTTGGACGAGGAGTTCGACTGCGCCCTGGTCGGCACAAAAGGAAACTGGTATGATCACAAGGTGAGCGTATCCAATCCGGAGCCCTATACAGAGGAGTAATGATAACGAAACCGGAAGCGCGGAGCAAACTGCTCTGTGCCTCCGGCAGAGGATTCACAGCCTGTTCTGTCTTTCCCAAAGGAATAAAAAGACAGAGACGGGAAAAAGAAAAAGACGCACGGAACTGAAATATTCCGGTGCGTCTTTTTTTGCGAGATGTGCGCATCGCGTGGATCGGCTGGAGGGCTTCGTCAGCCCGGCCCGAACTGTCAGAGGCATCCGCCGTTGCTGCGGATGACGTCTCCGTACCAGAAGGCGGAGTCCTTCGGTATGCGGCGCTGGTCCCGGTAATCCACATAGACCAGGCCGAAACGGCGGGAGTATCCGTCATGCCATTCAAAGTTATCCAGCAGTGACCAGTAAAAGTATCCTCTGATGTCTGCGCCGTCGTCAGCCGCCCTGCGCAGCTCCCGCAGATAGCGCCTGACAAAATCAATGCGCTGGGGATCGTGGACCTGTCCGTCAAGCGACAGGACATCGGTGCAGGCGGCTCCGTTTTCCGTAATATAGAGGGGCATGTGGTAGCGCTCCCACAGAAAGCGGGGGCCCCAGCGGAGGGCTTCCGGCGTGACCGGCCAGTCCGACGCGGTGCGCGGGAAACCGGGATACCGGGGAACCTCGACGGGCGTTCCGTCCTCTCCGGCGCGCACGCACCAGCCGTTGTAAATGTTCTGCCCATAGAAGTCAAGCGGCTCGGAGATCAGGCGCATATCCTCCGGCTGAACATCCGGCATGACGTCATGGAAGCGCCGCAGGCCTTCTTCCGGATAGTGGCCGAGGAAGACCGGGTCAGACCACCAGGACACGTTCCAGGTCCAGCGGCCCTCCTCCGGAATGGAGAAAAAGACTTTCCTGGCGGCTTCCACATCCTCCGGCGATTCGCTGGCGGGGTACACCGCTCCGCAGGTGGGTGCCAGGCCGATCAGGATATCCCGCCCCGCTTTCTCCCGCAGCATCTGGACCGCCCGGCCGTGTGCCATCAGAACATGGTGTGCCATCAGCAGCGTGTCCCTGACAGAATGACGCTCACCGGGCGCATGTACGCCGCTCTGATAGCCGAGGCCGATGAAGCACTGCGGCTCATTGATCGTAAAAAACCGGGATACGCGGCTGCCGAAGCGCTCTCCGACCAGACCCGCATATTCGCCGAACCAGCGCACGATGTCCGAATTCATCCAGCCGCCCCGGCGGGCGAGCGCGAGAGGCAGATCCCAGTGATAGAGGGTCAGATAGGGCTCAATGCCTGCATCCAGAAGGCAGTCGATAAGTTCACTGTAGAAAGCCGCGCCGGCTTCATTTACGCGCCCGGTTCCTTCCGGCAGCAGCCGGGGCCAGGAGACGGAGAACCGGTATGCCCGGATGCCGAGCTCTTTCATCAGCTGCACATCCTGCCGCATACGGTGCAGATGGTCACAGGCTGTTATTCCGGAATCGCCGTCCCGGACCCGCCCGGGTTCCTTGCAGAAGGCATCCCAGATGGACTCTCCTTTTCCACCTTCATCCGCCGCTCCCTCAATCTGATAGGCACTGGTTGCGGCACCCCATACAAAATCTTTGCGAAATCCCACCGTTACTCCTTTTTCTGTAAAGCCCGGAAGGAGGCTGCCCCCTTCACAAAGCGAATCGGTCTCAGCCCATGGTCACTTCCACAAATACTTCTTTTTCACCTGCCGGCACCTCAGTTATCACATTTCCGGCGATCTCAGTCCCGTTTACGGTCATTCTGCGCACGCCCTTCTGAACACCCGCTGTGTTGTCCACGGAGATGTGGTACCGGACGTCCCGGAACACGCGGTCCAGTGTATAGCCTTTCACCGTGTCGGGAATGCACGGATCGATCCGCAGTCCGCGGAGCGAGGGCTGGATGCCCAGAATGTACTGGCTGATCGCGGTGAAGGTCCACGCAGCGGTACCTGTCAGCCAGCTGTTTTTTCCCTCTCCGAAGGTCGGCGCGTCCTTTCCCGCAACCATCTGACAGTACACATAGGGTTCCGTCCGGTGTATTTCACTGATTTCTTCCAGGTAGACGGGACAGGTTTTCCGGAAAACTTCAAATGCTCTGTTTCCGTGCCCGAGCATGGTCTCGGCACAGGCAATCCAGGGGTTGTTGTGGCAGAAGATGCCGGCATTCTCCTTGTACCCGGGCGGGTAGGAGGAGATCTCGCCGAGTTCGGTGTGGTACGTTGTATACGGAGGCTGCAGAAGGACAATGCCGTATTTGGAATCCAGCAGCTTTTCCACGCTTGCGAGGGCCTGCTGCGCCTTTCCGTTTTCGATTCCGACGCCTGCCATTACGCACATGCCCTGCGGCTCGATATAGATCTGCCCTTCTTCACAGGTGCGGCTGCCGACCGGGTTGCTGAAAGCATCATAGGCCCGTACAAACCATTCTCCGTCCCATCCGGCATCCTGGATGACAGCATCCATGTCAGAGACTGCAGCGCGCACATCAGCGGCTTCCGCATCGAGACCAAGCGCCTCGCAGAGCTCCGCGTATTCGTTCCCGTATTTTACGAACATGCCGGCGATGAATACGCTCTCCGCGACCGGACCCTCACTGGGGCCGAAGGTCTGGAAGCTTTCGCCCGGCTGTTCGGAAAAGCAGTTCAGGTTCAGGCAGTCATTCCAGTCCGCACGCCCGATCTGGGGAAGCCCGTGCGGCCCGAGGTGGGTCCTGGTAAACGCAAAGCTGCGGCGCAGGTGTTCCATCAGCGGAACGGCTTTTGAGAAATCACTGTCAAATGCGCAGGGCTCGTCCAGAATTGAGAAATCGCCCGTCTCGCGGATATAGGCCGCTGTCCCGGCAATGAGCCAGAGCGGGTCATCATTAAATCCTCCGCCGATATCAGCATTTCCCTTCTTGGTCAGAGGCTGATACTGATGATAGGTGCTGCCGTCCTCAAACTGTGTATTGGCAATGTCCAGGATACGCTCCCGCGCCCTGGAGGGGATCAGGTGGACAAAGCCCAGCAGGTCCTGACAGGAATCCCGGAAGCCCATGCCCCGTCCGAGGCCGCTCTCGTAATAACTAGCGCTGCGGCTCATGTTGAAGGTGACCATACACTGGTACTGGTTCCATATATTGACCAGACGGTTCAGCTTTTCGTCCGATGTGCGGACTGTGTATGTGGAGAGCAGATCGGTCCAGTACTGCTGCAGCGCTTCAAAAGCCGCCAGCACCTGCGCGTCTGTCCTGTACTTTTCCAGCAGGGCGCGGGCAGGCGCCTTGTTGATAATTCCGGGAGACTCGAATTTTTCTTCCTGGGGGTTCTCACAGTAACCCAGCACAAAGATGTAGCTGACCTCATCCCCGTCCTCAAGATCGGCCTGCAGGTGGTGGCTGCCGACCGGCGCCCAGCCGTGGGCAATGCTGCCGCGGCTTTTTCCTTCGAGAACGGCGGCGGGATTTCCGAAACCGCCGTACGGGCCGGTAAATGCCTCGCGGCTCGTGTCAAAGCCGCAGATTTCCCGGTTGACAGCGTAGACGGCATAGTGATTCCGGCGCTCCCGGTATTCTGTCTTGTGATAGATCTCAGAACCGCAGACCTCCACCTCGCCGGTGGAATAGTTGCGCTGGAAATTGGAGGCGTCGTCCTGCGCGTTCCACAGACAGAACTCAACAAAGCTGAAAAGATCCAGATGTTTTGCGTGGCCGCTCTTGTTCCGGATGACAAGCCTGTTGATCTCGCAGCTGTCATGCAGCGGCACAAAAGCCGTCAGAGATGCCTCCACGCCGTTCTTTTCACCGGTAATGACGGTATACCCCAGACCGTGACGGCAGCTGTAGGCATCCAGTTCTGTCTGCGTCGGCTGCCATCCGGGATTCCAGATAATCCCGTCCTCGTTATCTTTAATGTAGTAATACCGTCCGCCCGAATCCTGGGGACAGTTGTTGTAGCGGTAGCGGGTAAGCCGCAGAAGCTTGGCATCCTTATAGAAGGAATAGCCGCCTGCAGTATTGGAAATGAGACTGAAGAAATCCTGCGCGCCGAGATAATTGATCCAGGGAAGCGGCGTGCGGGGCGTGGTAATGACATATTCCCGGGCTGTGTCATCGAAATGTCCGAACTGCATAAAGGTTCCTCCTGTAAACAGAAATGTTTCCGAATACGTTTTCGTTAAAAGTTCACTTTATTATAGAGGCAGTTGGGGAAAAAGTAAATCAGTAAATTGCACGTGAAATGTTATATGTGAAAATTCACCAAAATGTGTGAGAAAAAATAGGGCAGAATGACGTGTTGACATCTTTACGAAAACGATTTAGAATACAGTTACGAAATCGATTTAGGAAAGGGTTTTACGTTTCTTCTGCTGACTGCGGGGTGATTCAGATGCCAACAATCAAAGATATATCCCGACGGTGCGGCGTTTCACCGGCTACTGTCAGCAAGGCACTGAACGGATACTCCGATATCGGCGCGGAAACAGCGGAAATGATCCGCCGCGTAGCACAGGAGATGCACTATCTGCCGAATCAGGCGGCCAGACAGCTGAAGACGAATATTTCCCATAATATCGGAGTCGTTTTTGAAGACGAGACCAGAAGCGGACTCACGCACGAGTATTTTTCCCGGGTGCTGAACAGCGCCAAAAGGGAGATGGAGCAGCGGGGATATGATATAACGTTTCTCAGCACTGTCTTCGGCGGATCCTTTACAGAGCACTGCCGGTACAGAAAGTGTGACGGCGTACTGATCGCAAGCGTTGATTTTACGCATCCCGCGATCCTGGAGCTGGTCAACAGCGAATTTCCGGTCCTCACGATCGATTATGCCTTTGACAGCCACAGCAGTGTCATATCCGATAATGTGGAAGGCGCTTTTGAACTGACACGTTACCTGATCGGGATGGGTCACAGGAAAATCGCCTTCATCCACGGTGAAGATACTTCGGTCACACGCAAGAGAATTGCAGGCTTCTACAGGGCCTGCCAGGAGAGCGGCATCGATATTCCGGATGACTACCTGGTTCTCGGCCGGTATCATGACACGGAAGCCAGCGCGAAGGCGACCGAGACGCTGATGAACATGCGGGACAGGCCCACGGCGATCCTCTATCCGGACGATTTCGCGTATCTGGGCGGCAGGATCCAGCTGGAGAAAATGGGGCTGTCCGTTCCGGAGGATGTCAGTGTGGCGGGGTATGACGGCATTCCGCTGTCGCAGGTCATCCGTCCGAGACTCACGACGTGGTATCAGGATGCGGAACTGATCGGAGAGGTGTCAGGCCGGAAGCTGATCGAGACCATTGAGAATCCGAAGGGCACGATCGCCGAGGAGCTGCGCGTTCCCGGAAAGCTTCTTGAAGGAGGCAGCGTCAGAGATCTGCGGCAGGCCGGCGGGCAGCAGGATGGGATCGCCGCCGGCGGGAATTCATAAAGAACAGACAAAGCACAGGCGTGCTTTTCTGTATAAAGAGGTTCATACGCAACTGTTTATTTAAATGGAGGGAAAATCATGAAAAAACGTATGAAAACAATGTTGAGCCTGACAATGGCAGCATCCATGGTCGTGCCGATGATCGCGGCCGGCCCCGTTGCCGCAGAAGAGGCCGAGGGAAAAGTGCTGAATATCGAGGTCTGGAACAATGAGTTCTGCAACCGCATCGCGGCGCATTACCCGGGATTCGAGGCAAATGATCCCGAGGATTCCACCAAGGGCGGCAAGATCGGCGATGTCGAGGTCAACTTCATCGTGACGAATAACCAGGACAACGCCTATCAGACCAACCTGGACGAGGCCCTGCTGGCACAGGCTGACGCGGCTGCCGATGATAAGATCGACATCTTCCTGGTGGAAGCTGACTACGCCCTGAAATACACGAACGCCGATGTTGACGTTGCGATGCCGCTCGAGGATCTGGGCATCACAGCTGATGACCTGGCAAAACAGTATAAGTATACACAGGACGTCGTGACAGACGCGAACGGCGTGATCCGCGGCTCTTCCTGGCAGGCCTGCTCCGCCGGACTGATCTTCAACCGTGCGATCGCCAAAGAAGTGCTCGGCACAGACGACCTGGAAGAAGTACAGGCAGCCGTTGCCGACTGGGATGCGTTCAATGAGACCGCCGCTAAGATGAAAGATGCCGGCTACAACATGATCGCCACCGTTAACGATACCTTCCGTGTATACCAGAACAACATGTCTGCTCCGTGGGTACAGGACGGCAAGGTTGTGATCGACGACAAGATGAAACAGTGGGCAGAGGATTCCAAGGCTCTGGTAGACGCAGGAGAGACCACCACAAATGATATGTGGAGCGATGCGTGGAGCGCCGGCTTCCAGGCTCCCGGCAGCGTATTCTGCTACTTCGGACCTGCTTGGCTGATCAACTTCTCCATGGGCAATGCTCCCGCTACCGGCGAGGATGACGGTTCTGTCGCATATCAGGGCGGCTGGGGCCTGGTAAACGGACCGGAAGGCTTCTACTGGGGCGGCACCTGGATCTGCGCAGCACAGGGCACCGACAATCCGACTCTCGTAAAGGACATCATCCTGACCATGACCACCGACAATGACGTCATGAAAGAGATCGCTGTTGATGATTCCGACTGTGTCAACAACAAAGAGGTTCTGGAAGAGCTGGCTACCGATGAAGAATTCGGCAACGACGTACTTGGCGGACAGAATCCGTATCAGATGCTCGCGGACGGCGCTGAGATGATCGACATGAGCAACCTGACTGAGTACGATCAAGCCTGCGTAGAAGAGTTCCAGCAGGCAATGAAGAACTACTTCGACGGCAATGCTACCTATGATGAGGCTGTTGCACAGTTCCAGAAAGGTGTCGGCGAGAAACATCCGGAGCTGACATTCTAAAGAAAACCTGCAGAATCGATTTCAGGCAAAACAGAAACCGATGAAAAGAGAATTTGCGGAGCCTGTCCACCTCTATGTGGCGGGCTCCTTTTAACGGAAACTGCAGTACAGAAAACGGCCTGCAATGTTTTTACGGGAGGTAGTGATGGAAAAAACAGGCGCTCGTACCGGCAGAATCACCAGGCATAACAGGTGGGGATATTATTTCCTCATCCCGTTCATGGTTGTTTT
This sequence comes from uncultured Eubacterium sp., assembly GCA_946611445.1. GTDB lineage: Bacteria > Bacillota > Clostridia > Lachnospirales > Lachnospiraceae > Bilifractor. Next base: position 1,851 of record CAMODP010000064.1, on the reverse strand, counting down.
TGTCATCTTTCAGCTTATCCCGCTGGCATCCACGGTATATTACAGCTTTTTTGAAAACTATCGGTCCGGTCTGAAGCAGGTCGGCCCAAATTTCGTGGGTCTCGGCAATTTTGTCGCCCTGTTCAAAGGCGGCGATCTTCTGCAATATTTCAAGAACACGATGATCATGTGGATACTCGGATTCATTCCGCAGATTGTGGTGTCCCTGCTTCTGGGCGCCTGGTTCACGGATCCGTCTCTCCGTCTGAAGGGACAGCGCTTCTTCAAGACCGTGATCTATCTGCCGAATCTGATCATGGCCTCGGCCTTTGCCATGCTGTTCTTTACACTGTTCGGCGACAACGGTCCCATCAATTCCGTTCTTCTGAGCACGGGAGTTCTCTCGAAGACCTACAGCTTTATGTCTCATATCTGGAGCGTCCGGGGACTCGTGGCTCTGATGAACTTCCTGATGTGGTTCGGCAACACGACAATCCTGCTGATGGCGGGCATGCTGGGAATAGATTCCTCCCTGTTTGAGGCAGCCGAAGTAGACGGCGCCACGCCGACTCAGATCTTTTTCCGGATAACGCTGCCGCTTCTGCGTCCGATTATGGTGTATGTCATGATCACTTCCCTGATCGGCGGCCTGCAGATGTTTGATGTGCCGCAGATCCTGACAAACGGAACCGGCGACCCGATGCGTTCCTCCATGACGCTGATCATGTTCCTGAACAAGCACCTGTTCAGCAGCAATTACGGCATGGCCGGCGCGCTGTCAGTCCTTCTGCTGATCCTGACAGGCATACTCAGTCTCATTGTGTTCAAATTCACCGCTGCCGGCGAAGTGAAGTAAGGAGGGTGTCATGAGCGAAAGAAAAGCAAACGAACAGACCTCTTCGATCCACGTCCGGAGAGCGGTATCCTATCTGGTGCTGATCCTGATTACCTTCTTCTGCCTGGTCTGGTTCTACGTGCTGTTTATCAATGCCACGAGATCCAACGGTGAGCTGAAGGCAGGCTTTACCCCGGTACCCAGCCGGTTCCTGCTGAGGAATCTTTATAACCTCTTCCACGGACCGACTCCGGTCGTCCGCGGCATGCTGAACTCCCTGCTGGTTGCAGGCTGCAGCGCTGCACTGTGCACATATTTTTCCACGATGACCGCCTATGCGATCCATGCATACGAGTTTAAGGGGAAAAAGATCATCTTTACCTTCATTCTTGCGATTATGATGATCCCCACACAGGTGACGGCGCTCGGTTTCATACAGCTGATGATGAAAATGAAGCTGATGGACAGCTATATTCCGCTGATCCTGCCATCTGTCGCTTCACCGGTCACCTTCTTCTATATGAAGCAGTACATGGACGCAAACCTGCCCGGCTCCCTGATCGAAGCCGCCAGAATTGACGGCGCAGGCGAATTCAGGATCTACAACTCTATCGTCCTTCCGCTGATGAAGCCGGCCATCGCCGTACAGGCGATCTTCTCCTTCGTGCAGAGCTGGAACAACTATTTTATTCCGAATCTGATTCTGAAGACCAAGACGATGAAGACGCTGCCGATCCTGATCGCGGAACTGCGGAATTCTGACTGGAAGACTTTTGACATGGGACAGGTTTACGCGATGATCGCATTCGCGATCTTCCCTGTCATCGTAGTGTACCTGCTGCTGTCCCGGTATATCGTGGGCGGCGTCACGGCAGGCGGCGTGAAGGAGTAAGGGAAGAGGAATTAGAGAAGAGTAATAAAGTAGTAAACTTAATTGAATGACAAGCCGCGCGAATCCGGCTCAGGCACGTTTGCACTGCCTCGTCCTCGCAGCGGTACTAAGCTCCCGCTGAAGCGGATCGCTAAGTACCGGCGGG
>CAMODP010000063.1 GCA_946611445.1 uncultured Eubacterium sp. | reverse complement strand
CAGAAACGCACAAAAATACAGTACAGTGAGGAATACATATGCTGCAAAAATACATCCTGACCTTCCTGATCTCCATGGTTCCCATTGTGGAACTCCGCGGCGCGATCCCGGTGGCCATCGGCATGGGCGTTCCGCCCGCTGCGGCCTACGTGGTGGCGGTGATCGGCAACATGCTGCCGGTCCCCTTCATCTATTTTTTTGCCCGCAAGGTTTTGGAATGGGGAAAAGACAAGCCTGTCATCGGCCCCTTCTTTTCCTTCTGCCTGGTCAAGGGAGAGCACGGCGGGGAAAAGCTGAAGGCGAAGGCGGGCCGGGGCCTGTTTGTCGCGCTGATGCTGTTTGTAGGCATTCCGCTTCCCGGCACCGGAGCCTGGACCGGGACCCTGGCGGCCAGCCTGCTGAATATGGGCTTTAAGGAGAGCTCTGTCGCGGTTATGCTCGGCGTCCTGATCGCCGGCGTCATCATGGGTCTGGCGTCACTGGGGCTGTTCGGGGCGGCAGGCGCGCTGTTCTGAAGACATCACATCTGAAGGTATTGCAATGGAAGAAATCATCAGAACCGAATACTCTGAGATCATGCAGAAATCCTATATTGATTATGCCATGAGCGTTATTGTGGCACGGGCGCTTCCGGATGTGAGAGACGGACTGAAGCCGGTGCAGAGACGGACGCTTTATGACATGATGGAGCTGGGCACGCTGTATGACCGTCCGTACAGAAAGTCTGCCCGTATCGTCGGCGACACCATGGGTAAGTATCACCCGCACGGGGACAGCTCGATCTATGACGCCCTCGTAGTCATGGCGCAGGATTTCAAGAAGGGCCAGGTGCTCGTGGACGGGCACGGCAATTTCGGCTCCATCGAGGGGGACGGAGCCGCCGCGATGCGATATACGGAAGCCCGGCTGATGAAAATCACCCAGGAGGTATACCTGAAGGATCTCGACAAGGATGTGGTGCGCTTTGTACCGAATTTTGACGAGACAGAGAAGGAGCCGGAGGTGCTTCCGGTCCGCATTCCGAATCTTCTGGTAAACGGCTCGGAGGGCATCGCCGTCGGCATGGCGACCAGCATCCCGCCGCATAATCTGGGCGAGGTGGCGGAAGCTGCCATGGCCTATATCCGGGATAACACCCTGACAACGAAGGACCTGATGGCCTATATCAAGGGACCGGATTTTCCGACCGGCGGCATCGTCGTCAACGGCTCGGATCTGGAAGAAATCTATGAGACCGGCGTCGGAAAAATCCGCGTGCGCGGCCGCACTGTAGTAGAAAAAGGAAAAAACGGACGGCAGTATCTGGTGATCACGGAGATTCCGTATCCCATGATCGGCGCCAATATCGGAAAATTTCTCTGTGACGTGGCGGATCTGGTGGAGAAGCGGCAGGCACCTGAGATTGCCGACATCTCCAACCAGTCTTCGAAAGAAGGCATCCGGATCGTCCTGGAGCTGCGCAAAGGGGCGGATACGGAAAAACTGAAGAATCTGCTCTACCGGAAGACGCATCTGGAGGACACCTTTGGCGTCAACATGCTCGCCGTGGCCGGCGGACGTCCGGAGACACTGGGACTGAAGGCGGTTCTGGAGCAGTTCACCGAGTTTCAGTTTGAGCTGAATACGCGCAAATACAATAACCTGCTGGCAAAGGAGCTGGAGAAAAAGGAGATCCAGGAGGGCCTGATCCGGGCGGTGGACGTGATCGACCTGATCATTGAGATCCTGCGCGGCAGCAAAAATCAGCAGATGGCCAGGGACTGCATGACCATGGGCATCACCGAAGGCATCAGGTTCCGGCATAAGAGCAGCGAAAAAAAGGCAAGAGAACTCTGCTTCACCCAGAGACAGGCGCAGGCTATCCTGGACATGCGGCTGGCAAAGCTGATCGGTCTGGAGCTGGAAGCCCTGTATCACGAAAATGAAGAGACAGTCAAAAAGATTGCCCGGTATGAGGACATTCTCAACAGCTATGAATCCATGGCAGGCGTGATTCTGGAGGACCTGGAGAAGATCAGGAAGGAGTACAGCCGCCCCAGAAGGACAGAGATCACAGACGCGGACACAGCGGCGCCTGTGGAGGAAGAGGAGCAGGAGACGGAACTGGTTTTCCTGCTGGACCGTTTCGGATATGCCAGGACGATCGATCCGGGCATCTACGAGAGAAACAGGGAGGCTGCCGATTCCGAGAGCCGGTTCCGTTTCCGCTGCATGAGCACGGACAAGATCTGCATCTTCACGGACAAGGGTACCATGCACACGATCCGGGTGAAGGAGGTTCCGTACTGCAGGCTGCGTGACAAGGGCACGCCCATTGACAATCTCTGCAATTACACGGCGGAAAATGAGCGCGTTATTTTCACCTGCGCGATGACGGAGCTGCAGGACAAGAAGCTGCTCTTTGTCTCCGCAGAGGGCATGGTCAAGATCGTAGACGGCAGCGAATTCTGCGTGACAAAACGGACGATCGCCGCCACCAAACTCGGCGGGGCAGACGATGCCCTGGTGCTGACGGCGTTTTCGGATCAGGGGGACTTCCTGGTCCTGCAGTCCGGCGACGGTTTCTTCCTGCGGTTTGCCCTCTCCGAGATTCCGGAGAAGAAAAAGGGCGCCGTCGGCGTCCGCGGCATAAAGCTGAACAGCGGCGCATCCGTAGAAGGAGCCTGGGTCATTGCGGGCGGAACCGAGTTCTCCATCTCCTGGAATGACCGCCGCCTGTCCCTGAACCGTCTGAAGCTGGCAAAGCGAGACGGAAAGGGCTCACGCGTCCGCTGATAAAAAAGTACTTGAAAAACCGCGAAAACTGTGTATAATCATAAAGTGCAGCCGCGAAGAGCAGGCTGCGATTGCCGGAATAGCTCAGTTGGTAGAGCACTTCACTCGTAATGAAGGGGTCGTCAGTTCGAGTCTGATTTCCGGCTCTCTTTTTATCTGCTGTCGCATTCGGACTATGAACGGCCCAGAGATCCAGAAGGGAACATCCGCAGCGCCGGTACTCAGAGAAGGGTTGCCTGAACTATAGTACCGCTGCGCGAGGACAGAGCGAGAGCGCTTCCCGTATGGGTCGCTGGGCTGTCTACATTCATGAAAGCTTCTATAAAGGAGTGATGCTTATGAGCCTTACCCAGGATACATTCAACAGAGAATTAAAAGAGCTCGTGGAATTCAGCCGTGAATCCGGCAAGATCGATCTCCGCCTGTACCAGGAATATGATGTGAAGCGGGGTCTGCGTGACGCCGGCGGAAAGGGTGTTCTGACCGGCCTGACTGAGATATCGGATGTCACCGGAACGGAGATCACTGATACCGGCAACCGTGTGCCTGCAGAGGGCAAGCTGTATTACCAGGGCTATGACGTCGAGGAGCTGATTGCCGGTGTCCGGAACCGCCGGTTCGGTTTTGAGGAGATTACATATCTGCTTCTGTTCGGTGACCTGCCTACGCAGCAGCAGCTGCAGAATTTCCTGGAAATCCTGAGCGCCTTCCGCGAGCTGCCGGAGGAGTTCACGAGGGATGTCATCATGAAGGCACCCAGCCAGAATATGATGAACTCCCTGCAGAAGTGCATCCTGACCCTGTATTCGTATGACGGCGAACCAGAGGACCTGGATATCCAGAACATCCTGCGGCAGTCGCTCAGCATGATCGCAAAAATGCCGCTGCTGGCGGTTTACAGCTACCACACATACCGGCATTACCACCAGGGCAAAAACCTGGTCATCCGCAATCCGAAGCCGGAACTCTCCCTGGCGGAGAACCTGCTCCAGATGCTTCATCCGGACGGACAGTATACGCAGCTGGAGGCGAAGGTGCTGGATATCGCGCTGATCCTGCACGCGGAACACGGCGGAGGTAACAACTCCACTTTCACGACGCATGTAGTATCCTCCACAGGTACGGACACCTATTCTGCGGTTGCGGCGTCCCTGGGATCTCTGAAAGGACCGAAGCACGGCGGCGCGAACCTCAAGGTCATGGAGATGTTCGCGGATATCAAGGAGCATGTGAGCAACTGGGACAGCGATGAAGAGATCCGGAACTACCTGCGGAAGATCCTGAACAAGGAAGCCTTTGACGGCGCCGGCCTGATCTACGGCATGGGCCACGCTGTCTATACGCTGTCGGATCCGAGGGAGCGCATCCTGAGCGATTACGCCAGCCGTCTGGCCGTTGAGAAGGGAATGGAAGAGGAATTCCACCTGTACGAGAGCGTGGAAAGGATCGGCAAAGAGTGCATGGCAGAAAACCGCATGCTGGTGAAGCCCGTCTGCGCGAACGTGGATTTTTACAGCGGATTCGTCTACTCCATGCTGGATTTCCCGCGGGAGCTGTACACGCCGCTGTTCGCGATAGCCCGTATCGCGGGCTGGTCCGCCCACAGGATCGAGGAGATGGTGAACGGCGGCAAGATCATCCGTCCTGCCTATAAATACGTCGGCCATCACCGCCCGTACAGGGATCTGGATGCACGGGAAGAGCGGGAGAAAACGAATTAAAAAAACCGCTTGCAAAGCCCGGAACCTTCTGCTATACTAGCAGAAGTTGTGAGCCTGCGGGTGATGCGGGCTTCAAATTTGTGTAAGGAGGTGTGATCATGGCAAAGTGTGCTATCTGCGAGAAAGCCGTTTACTTTGGTAACGCTGTCAGCCATTCTCATAGAAGATCTAACAAGATGTGGAGAGCTAACGTAAAGTCTGTCCGTGTCAAGACGCCGCAGGGCAACAAGAGAATGTATGTGTGTACCAGCTGCCTGAGAAGCGGAAAAGTAGAGCGTGCCTGAGGTCACGCCTTACAGTTCTGAATTGGGATAGTAGAGAGTTCTGCCGCGCGCAGGACTCTTTTTGTTTGCTTTTTCGGGAGAATAGAGTATACTGTTGAGGAATCAATGAAAAGGAAGGAGCCGGAATATGAAGGGACATCTTGATTCCAGTCTCGGTGAAGTCGTGATCAACCCTGAAGTAATCGCGACATATGCCGGCAGTGTGGCGGTGGAGTGTGCCGGGATCGTGGGTATGGCCGCCGTGAATATGAAAGACGGACTGGTGCGGCTGCTGAAGAAAGACAGCCTGAAGCACGGGATCAATGTAACAATCAATGACAACCGGATATCACTGGATTTCCACGTGATCGTAGCTTTCGATGTCAGTATTTCCGTCATTGCGGAGAATCTGATCGAGAGCGTGAAGTACAGGCTCGAAGAGTTCACGGGGATGAAGGTGGACAGCGTGCGTATCATTGTTGAGGGCGTTCGCGAAATCGACTGATGACAGGAGGAATTTGGTTTGTCTTCTAATACGATAGATGCAGTGCTTCTGGCGAAAATGTTTCTGGCGGGCGCGCAGAATCTGGACGCCAGGAAGGACTGGATTAACGAACTGAACGTGTTTCCGGTGCCGGACGGCGATACCGGAACCAATATGACTATGACGATCATGTCTGCCGTAAAAGAGGTGCAGGCGCTTGATGATCCTTCTATAAAGAATCTGGCCAAGGCCATCTCCAACGGCTCGCTGCGCGGCGCGCGCGGCAACTCCGGCGTGATTCTGTCACAGCTGTTCCGCGGCTTTGCAAAGGTTATCAAGGGCGCGGACGAGATCGATATCCCCATGATTGCCGAGGCCTGTCAGAAGGCGGTGGAGACTGCCTATAAGGCGGTGATCAAGCCAAAGGAGGGCACCATTCTCACGGTTGCCAGGGGCATATCCGAGGTGGCGGCGAAGCTGGCGGAAGGACAGATGAACATGGAGGACTATCTCCGTTCTGTCATCGAATACGGCAGTCAGGTGCTTGCAAGGACCCCGGAGATGCTGCCGGTGCTCAAGGAGGCGGGCGTCGTGGATTCCGGCGGCCAGGGCCTGATCGTCATCCTGGAAGGCGCCTATGAGGCCTTCATGGGCAGGGAGCCTGCCCGGGCATCCGCCGGGGAAGCTGCCGCGGAGGAGACGGAAGAGCGTACAGCGGCCGGGGAAGAGATCCGGTTCGGCTACTGTGCCGAATTCATCATTCATCCGGCATACACGCTCCCGGAGGCCCAGATCGATGAGCTCCGCGCGTTTCTCCTGTCTTCCGGGGAATCGGTGGTCCTGGTGACGGACGGAGAGACAGTCAGGGTTCACGCGCACACAGATGATCCGGGCGCGGCCATATCCCGGGCGCTGGCATACGGCCCGCTCTCAGATATAAAGGTTGACAACCTGCGTCTCGCGCATCATGAGACACTGATCCATGACGCGGAGCGCCTCGCAAAAGAACAGCAGGAGGCAATGGCGGAGAACCGTACAGAGCCGCCGAAGCCCGTGGGCTTTATTGCCGTTTCCGCCGGCGAAGGTTTCCGGGAGATATTTGCCGGGCTGGGCGTGGACCGCGTGATAGAAGGCGGCCAGACGATGAATCCCAGCACGGAGGATGTGCTCAATGCCATAGATCAGGTCAACGCCGAGAACATCTTCCTGTTCCCGAACAACAAGAATATTATCATGGCAGCCAATCAGGCCAGAGAACTGGTAAAGGAAAAGAACGTCATCGTCATTCCTGCCGTCACGGTCCCGCAGGGAATCGCAGCCCTGATCAGCTATGACCCGGGCCTGCCGGTGATTGAAAACAGGGAGGCCATGCAGGCGGCGCTGGATACGGTCCGCACCTGCGAGCTGACCTACGCGATCCGCGATACCCATATCGGAGATGCGGAGATCCACCAGGGAGACATCATGGCTGTCGGCGATAACGGCATACTTGCCGTCGGCAAGGAAATCCATGAGACCGCTCTGGAAGGCATCCGCGCCATGATGACGGAGGACGCGGCCCTGATCAGCATCTATTTCGGAGAGGGATACTCAGAAGAAAACGCCAACCGTCTCGCACAGGCGGCGGGCGAGCTCTATCCGGACTGCGATGTGGAGGTAAATGAGGGCGGTCAGCCGGTGTATTACTGCATTATCAGTGTGGAGTGAACCGGAGGCTGGCGCTTCAGGGGACAGATATGAGTACACAGGACATAAACGGATCTCTCCGGTCCCTGCGCGGGATCGGAGAGAAGACGGAGAAGCTGTTCGGGAATGTGGGCGTCCATGACCTTGAACAGCTTCTTCATTATTATCCAAGAGAATATGATGCCTTTGAGACGCCTGTCCTTCCGGGAGAGGCTGTGAGCGGCTGCAAGAACGCCGTCAGGGGCACGCTGCGCGCAAAGCCCTCGGTGAAGACCTTCGGCAGGAATTCCGTTACGATGGCCTGGCTGAAGGATGAGAGCGGAAGCCTGCAGGTGAACTGGTTTCACATGCCTTTTCTCAGGAATACGCTGCAGGTCGGCGCGCCCTATGTGTTCAGGGGGCCGGTCGTCTTCCGGAACGGCCGCAGGATCATGGAGCATCCCGAAGTGTTCCGGGAGGACGAATACCGCAGCCGCTGCGGGACGCTGCTGCCGGTGTACGCGCTGACAAAAGGTCTGACCAACAATATGGTCAGAAAAGCCGTATCGCAGCTGCTGGAGGCCGGGTACAGGGAAGAGGAATTCCTTCCGGACAGTCTTATGCAGTCACTGGACCTCATCCCTCTGCAGGAGGCCCTGCGGATGATCCACTTTCCCGAAGACAGGGATATACTGCTTTCTGCCCGCCGCAGGCTGGTTTTCGATGAGTTTTTCCTGTTCATGCTGGGCGTATACCGGCTCCGGGAGATGAACGCCCTGGAGGGGCACAGCTTTCCGATGCGGGCGGTGTGGAAGACGGAGGATGTCATCGAGAGCCTGCCTTACTTCCTGACGGCCGCGCAGCAGAGGGTCTGGCATGAGGTGGAGAGCGACCTGCAGAGCGGCCGGCTCATGAACCGCCTGATTCAGGGCGATGTGGGCAGCGGCAAGACGATACTCGCCTTTCTGGCCATGATCATGGCTTATGAAAACGGATTTCAGAGTGTTCTGATGGCTCCGACTGAAGTGCTTGCCGCCCAGCATTATTCGTCGCTGACGGCTTTGCTGGAGAAAAACGGACTCACGGAGGCGCGTCCCGTCCTGCTGACGGGAGGCAGGAGCGCGGCGGACAAGCGCCGGATCCGGCAGGAAATTGCAGCGGGAGAAGCCCGTATGATCATAGGCACGCATGCGCTGATACAGGAATCCGTCGCGTATGAAAGGCTCGGTCTTGTGATCACGGATGAGCAGCACCGGTTCGGCGTGCGGCAGAGGCAGGCTCTGGAGAAGAAGGGAGAGCCGCCGCATGTCCTGGTCATGAGCGCCACGCCGATTCCGCGCACGCTGGCGATGATTCTGTACGGGGATCTGGACATATCTCTTCTGGATGACATGCCTGCCAGCCGCCTGCCTGTCAGAAACTGTGTTGTCAATACCTCATGGCGGGCCAATGCGTGGCATTTCATGGAAAAAGAACTCGCTGCCGGGCACCAGGTTTATGTTATCTGTCCGATGGTCTCTCCGAATGAGGAGCTGCAGTGCGAGAATGTGACAGAGACCTGTGCGGCCATGAAAAAGCACTTCGGCAAAACCGCCCGCGTGGAGATGCTGCACGGCCAGATGCGCCCGAAACAGAAAAACGAGATCATGCAGGCCTTTGCGGACGGAGACATCCGCGTACTGGTCTCCACAACCGTAATTGAGGTCGGCGTCAATGTGCCGAACGCCACGGTGATCCTGATTGAAAACGCGGAGCGCTTCGGCCTGGCACAGCTGCATCAGCTGCGCGGCAGGGTAGGAAGGGGAAGCAGCCAGTCCTACTGCATCTTCATGCAGGGTGATGAGCGGCCCGAGAGCGCCGAACGGCTGCAGGTGCTGAACAGGTCCACGGACGGCTTTTTCATTGCGGAAGAAGACCTCCGGCTCCGGGGACCGGGCGACCTGCTGGGCGTGCGGCAGAGCGGAGAAGCCCTTTTCGGCATTGCGGATATCTACAGGGACAGAGATGTGCTGCAGGCGGCATCCGCTGCCGCGCAGGAGATTCTCCGGGAGGATCCCGGCCTGGAGGCAGACAGCCATCTGCCCCTGCGGAGTGCCCTCCGGCGCTATCTGGAACGTCAAAATGATGGCGGGACACTTTAAAATAGCGCATGCTTTTAAAATAATTGACGAAAATAGCGCTGAAGGTTGAAATTGTCAGCTAAAAAGACTACTATACAACGAGGACCGAGAATATTGCAGCAATCAATTTGAAAAAGAAACAATTATGGAAGGAGTTTAAAATGGAAGAGGAAATCAAAAAAGCTGCTGAGGCTGAAGAGGCCAAGGCCGCGGAAAAAGGAAAAGAAGAAGAAGCAAAAGCCGCTGAGAAGGCAAAACAGACCGTCGCACGCGTAAAAAAGGCCGCGGAAAAGGCAAAAGAGACGGTGCAGGAGAACGCCGGAAAAGCGATTGACGCGGCAGAAAAAGCCGGAGAGGCTGCTGTCGGCGCCGTGAAGAAGACAACCAAAAAGACCGCCGCTTCCGGCAAGGCAGCCGTAAAGAAGACCGCGGCAAAAGCAGCGGCAAAAAAGACGGCCAAGGCCGCCGAGCCGGTCTGCACAGTCGTTCTGCAGTACGCAGGCAAGGAAATCCAGTACGCGGAGCTTCTGAAGACTGTAAAAGAAATCTGGGAAGACAAGGGCAGAAAAGAAGAGGCACGTGACATCAAGGTTTACGTGAAGCCGGAAGAGAACATGGCTTACTATGTAGTCAATAACGGGGAAGAGATCGGAAGCTTCGGGATCTGAGTTCCTCGCTTTGTTTGCGCGCAGCCGCAGGCGGATCTGCGTTGCGTAAATACCCGTTCGGGAAACGCTTGCGCTCTGTCCTCGCGCAGCGGTACTAAGGCTCAGGCAAGCCTTCGCCAAGTACCGGCGCTGTGGAGGTTCCCTTCCGGGTGTTTACGCAACGCAGATCTGGCTGCGGCGTTTTCGTGTATACAGGACAGGGCGCAAGCGCTTCCCGGATGAATATCTGCGGATACCGGGGC
>CAMODP010000062.1 GCA_946611445.1 uncultured Eubacterium sp. | reverse complement strand
GGGTGCTGAATACCCTGCGCAGAGAAATACCGGAGGAATTCCGGCCAGGGTAGGAAAAAGAGCCGGAAGACCGGCTCTATTTCTATTCAGGCAGTGTTCCGCTTGCCAGGGATTCATTCCGGTAGGCGCTGTCATCCGTTACTTCCCGGATCACTGTCAGCTCCGGCGGTATCCGGAAGGACTGTTCTTCATCCCGCAGCTCAATCTCCAGAATGGCTCTGTCCGACCAGAAGGGATAGATATCGATCTCATAATACTGGTTGTCCCAGGTGAGACAATATCTGGTTTTCCGGATCTGTTTTTTGCGGGTGTCCGCATCCAAAAGGCGCCTTATGTATTCATCCCTGGACAGACGCTTTTCCACTTCCACCCGTCTGGCGCCGCTGAGCGTTCTTTTACGCGTCTCGTAATAGACAAAATGTCCGTCTGCGCCTCTCTGGCGGACGCGCACTTCTTCATCATTTTTTGATCGCAGGTATGTCTGGATGATTTCGATCTTCTCACAATTGTCCAGACTGTCCAGCCAGGACAGGTCCGGATACCGGATCAGGAATTTCCGCTCTATTTCAAATGGCTCAGGCTCGCCGAGGAACGATGAAATTTCCGATAGAAGCCTTTTCATTTTGGTCTCAAAATCTGCTGTGTTGTCGATGACCCGCAGGTGCGGGTGCCCGGTCCAGGCGGCGATCAGCTTGTCATCCAGGGCGGCGGCCTGCTCTACGCTTTCGCTCCTGGCTTCATTGTTGGCAGTGGTGTAAAAATCCACAGCCCCCTTTGCCGCCGTCACCAGATGAAAGACCGCGTCATAGCTGTCCCGCAGTTCAACTTCCGATAAGTCGAGCCCTGCGAGTACGCCCGAGAATTCCAAGGGATCCATGTAGGCTTTATTGTCCAGGCAGCCCCTGTCGCAGACGACCAGGATCCTGTCTTCTTTCATACCCTCGGCAGCTTCCAGAAAAATCTTTTCCTTTTCCAGCTGCAGCTTCATCTGAAACTGCTGATATTTCATATTTGAAGAACAGGTCCAGGGGGCCACGCCGCCGGTGATCAGCTCCGTCGCGGTCTCCGGGACGATCAGTACCGCGTACCCTTTCCGTGTAAAGTCATTTTTGATCCAGGAGAGAGCCGTCGTCTTGCCGGCGCACGGACCGCCTGTCAGGACGATCCTGGTGATCTGCTTCGGATCTTTTCTCTCATCCCGCAGCTTCAACAGTTCATCTACAGAGATATGGTAGAGTTCTGCCAGCCTGCGAAGCGTCTGTGTCGTCGGCTTTGCGGCTCCGGTTTCCCAGCGCGAAACAGCTTTGTCAGTCACACCCACCATGTTTCCCAGTGCCCGCTGCGTAAGGCCGGCGCTTTGACGCAGCCTGTACAGACGGTCTCCGAATTTGTAGTCCATACGTTGTTCCTCCTTGATGCTGATTATATCAATTATCACAGCGGGATTACAATGGGTTTTTACCGGCGCAGATATGCGCCGTCCCTGATCCGGGCTTTTATAATGGTGCACAGCGGAAGGCTGAACAGAAGCACGGCTGCGTCTGCCGTAAAGGCATAGCTGTTTTTCAATACTCTGACCGCAAATGGCTGCCCGTACAAAAGGCATTCTGTCAGGGACTTGACACCAAGTATACCGAGAGCACAGGATATCACCATGGCGGTGCCCATGACAAGGATGCGCATTGTCCCGCCTGCGTGCCTTTCTGTGAGCCGGAAAGCATTGCCGGTCATGATTCCTATTATCACATTTCCGAGCGCCCAGCCGGGCATCCCGCGAAGACCGCCGGTCAGGACACAGTACAGAATCACACCGGCTGTGCCGACAACTGTACCGCTCAGTGTTCCCACGCAGCTGCAGTATACAGCCATCACGATATAGCCCAGACACAGATAATAGTTTTCGAAGACCGGTACCTGCAGGCATAGTGTGAAAACGACAAAAAGCGCAATTCCCAAACCGGTAATGCTGATTTCTTTTGTTTTTTCTGACATGATGTCCTCCTCTTTGCTCCTGATTCCTGGATGTCTTCTGGTTCCACATTTATGATAGCAGATATCGATGGATTGTCAGCAGGCGTTCGCTCTATATTCGGTAGAACCTGTGAATTGAAAAAATGGCAGCCGTTCAGAAGCATGCGGAAGAAAGGATTCCCTGAGCCTATTGACATGCCGCTTCATCCGTGCCATAATTGAAAATCATTCTCAAATTAAATTCAGGAATCATTTTCATATTCGAGTAGAGGGAGGCGGTTCATGGTGCCGCGGGCAAAGTACAGAACCAGGCAGAGGGAAATCCTGCTTGCTTATCTGGAAACCGTACCCGGTGTTCATATTACGGCCGGTGACGTGTGCGCATATTTCAGACAGCAGGGAGTCCCGATCGGTCAGTCGACGGTATACCGGCAGTTGGAAAGCCTGGTTGATGAAGGGGTCATTAATAAATATATCGTGGACAGCAGCAGTCCCGCCTGCTTTGAATATGTGGGGGCGGAGAGCCATGAGGACGCGGAAGTCTGCTTCCACTGTAAATGCGAGAAATGCGGGAAGCTGATCCATCTGCATTGTGAAGAACTGGACGGGATACAGGCGCACCTGCTTGCAGAGCATCAGTTCAGGCTGAACCCGCTGCGGACTGTCTTCTACGGGCTGTGTGAAGACTGCTGCAGGGAAATGCAGAGCAGCGGTACGGGGGCTTCACTTTGAGAGATACCGGCCCTTTTTTTGTGTGCCTGAAATCAAGTTCATTCTGGAGGCTTTGTAAATGAAAAGGAAAATCATAAGTTTTTTTGCTGCGGCTGCGCTGTCAGTCTGCAGTCTTTCGGTCTGCGTTCCCGCTGAGACAATGGATGAAAACAGTCAGGAGCCGCTGCAGATCGTCACGACAATTTTTCCGGAATACGACTGGGTCATGAACATCCTGGGCGACAATCCGGGCAGGGCGGAGGTGACGATGCTGCTGGACAATGGCATTGACATGCACAGCTTTCAGCCCGCGGCGGAGGATATCCTGAAAATCTCAACCTGTGATCTGTTTATTTACGTGGGAGGAGAGTCTGACGAGTGGGTAGAAGACGCCCTCGCTGAAGCTGCCAATAAGGAGATGGCCGTATTGAATCTCCTGGATCTGCTCGGAGATAAGGTGAAGGAAGAGAAACTGGTTGAGGGCATGGAAGAGACAGCCCACGAGCATGGAGACGGCCATGAAGAGGAAGGCCCGGAATACGATGAGCATGTGTGGCTCTCTCTCCGGAATGCCGCTGTCCTCACGGAAGAGATCGCGTCTGCGATGGCAGCTGCGGACGCGGCCAATGCGGATGTCTATCTGGCCAACGCGGCTGCGTACCGGGAGAAACTGGATGCGCTCGATGCGGAGTATCAGGAAGCTGTTGCCGGTGCAGGCACAAAGACACTTCTCTTTGGCGACCGTTTCCCGTTCCGCTATCTGACGGATGACTGCGGCCTCTCATATTATGCCGCATTCGAGGGCTGCTCTGCAGAGACAGAAGCCAGTTTTGATACGATCGTGTTCCTGGCAAATAAGGTGGATGAACTGTCACTTTCTTCCATCCTGACGATTGAGGGGACGGATCACAGGATCGCGGAGACGATCCGTGACACTACGGCATCCAGGGATCAGCAGATCCTGACCATGGATTCGATGCAGTCTGTTACATCAAAGGATGTGTCAGACGGAGTGACGTATCTCTCTGTCATGGAGAGCAACCTGGAGGTGCTCAGAGAAGCACTGGCCTGATGAATTCAGATAAGGAGGCAATCGTGGCTTTACTCACCATTCAGAATCTGGCGCTGGGCTATGATTCCCATATTATTGTGAGGGACCTGAATTTCTCTGTAAACGAGGGCGACTACCTGTGCATTGTCGGGGAGAACGGTTCCGGGAAAAGCACGCTGATGAGAACCCTGCTCCGGCTTCAGGAACCGTATGGCGGGCAGATTCTGACCGGTGACGGCCTTGCCCCCAATGAGATCGGATACCTGCCGCAGCAGACTCTGGTGCAGAGGGATTTCCCGGCATCCGTGAGGGAGATTGTTCTCTCCGGATGTCAGGCGCGCTGCGGCAGGAGACCGTTTTACAGCCGGGCGGATAAGCAGCTGGCTGACGAAAACATGGAGCGCATGGGCATATCAGATCTGGCCGGGCGGTGCTACCGGGAACTCTCGGGCGGTCAGCAGCAGCGGGTACTCCTGGCGAGAGCCCTGTGCGCGACCGGGAAAATGCTGCTGCTGGATGAACCCACGGCAGGTCTGGATCCCAGGGCTACCGAGGGGATGTACACGCTGATCGCAGAACTGAACCGGGAAGGTAAAGCCATAATCATGATTTCTCATGATATCGCCGCGGCAGTGAAGTATGCCACCCATATCCTGCATATTGGCGAGACGGTTTTCTTCGGCACCAGAGAAGAGTATACAGAGAGCGAAGCGGGGAGATTATTCGCGCGGCAGGAAGGCGGTGAGGAACATGTTTGAGAAGCTGGGACTGTATCTGCAGTATCCGTTTGTGAGATACGCGCTCATTGTCGGTGTCCTGATCGCGCTCTGCTCATCCCTTCTGGGCGTGACGCTAGTCCTGAAGCGTTTTTCTTTTATCGGAGACGGATTGTCACATGTGGCCTTCGGCGCCATGGCCATAGCCAGCGTCGTCAACCTGACGAACAGAATGTTCCTGGTGCTTCCCTTCACGATTCTCAGCGCCGTTTTGCTCCTACGGACGGGGCAGAACGCCAGAATCAAGGGAGATGCCGCCATAGCCATGATATCCGTAGGGGCACTGGCCTTCGGCTACCTGATCATGAATATTTTTTCCACTTCATCGAATCTGTCCGGAGATGTGTGCAGCACGCTTTTCGGCTCTACATCCATCCTGACGCTTACCGTTCGCGAGGTCTGGCTCTGTGTGGTATTGTCCGTCGCTGTCGTGGTTATTTTTGTGCTGTTCTACAATAAGATTTTTGCGGTGACCTTTGATGAGAGCTTCGCCAAGGCCGTGGGAACAAATGCGGACAGGTACAATCTTCTGATTGCCGTCGTAATCGCGGTGATTATAGTGCTTGCCATGAATCTGGTGGGCTCGCTCCTGATATCAGCGCTGGTCATTTTTCCTGCGCTGTCGGCGATGAGACTGTTTCGCAGCTTCAGGACGGTTACCGTTTTTTCGGCGGTGCTGTCTGTGGTGTGCGCTGTCGCGGGAATTGTGATTTCTGTTCTGGCGGGCACACCGGTCGGATCGACGATCGTTGCTGTTGACGCAGCCGCTTTTGGTGCCTGCTGTCTGGCAGGCGTGTTTTTGAGAGGTGCTTTGTGATGAATATCCGGAAGAGGACTGTCAGGCCGCCTTTTTTTCCAGCCGGGCATACAGACCGTTATATTTCGGAACCAGGAGGGCCAGCATCAGGAAAAAACTGACGTCATAGCTGAGATAGACCACGCGCATCGTCGGAAAGACTGGGATCAGCAGACGGCACCACAGGACGCGGAACAGGCTGTAGCACAGGAGTGTGCAGACCATGGGATAGGTTGTATTTCCCAGTCCTTTTATCGCGCCCAGGTATACCTGGTTGACTGCGTAGATTGTGTAAAAGGGAAGATTGAACAGAATAGCTTCCCTGGCGTTGTATATGATGCCGGCATCTGCGGTGAACAGGCGCAAAATCAAAGGAGAGAGCAGCGGCAGCAGGATGCTGAGGGGAAAAATGACGGCGGAGACCGTCTTCAGACTTAACCGGACCGCGTCGCGGATCCGCCGGAAAGCGCCTGCGCCGCAGTTCTGGCCTATAAATCCGGTAAGGGCGATCCCGTAGGAGAAGGTCGGCAGGTACAGCAGGCCTTCTACCTTCGCGTAGAGATTCATGCCGGCTATGGCATCCGGACCGAAGCCGTTGATATTTACCTGAACCAGCAGGGATGAAATGCTCATAAACAGTGCCTGAAACCCTGCCGGAAGTCCCATTTTCAGAATGGCGAGAACTTCTCCTGCGGGAAGCGTTTCGCCCAGAAGCCGAAAGGAAAAGGCGCTGTCCATTCCCCGCAGCCGCAGAAAAATCAGGGCGGCCAGGACCCACTGTGAGAGCATGGTGGCGAGAGCCGCGCCGGACGCGCCCATCCCGAAACCGATGACAAACAGAATGTCCAGCACCAGATTGAGCGTGACGGAGATGACAGAGAGAAGGAGAGGCGTCTTCGTATCACCCAGAGAGCGGAGTACGGCAGTCCCGATATTGTAGAACAGCAGCGCTGCCATACCCGCGGAGCAGATCCGCAGATACGCGACGGCATGCGGGTACACAGACAGCGGACTCCGAAGCAGGTGCAGAATATGCGGGGCGGAGACTGCGCCAAGCAGTGAAATCCCCGCGCCTGTCAGCAGAACAAGGCGGAATACCGCTGTCAGCGTTTTTCTCAGACGGGGATAATCATAGCTGCCGAACAGCTCGGCAGTGATCACACTGATGCCGGAAGAAAAACCGACAAAGAAATTGATAAGGACAGAGAGGATCAGGCCGCTGAGGCTGACGGCGGCGAGACCGTAGTCTCCTCCGAAATGGCCGATGACCATGCAGTCAGAGAGATTGTATACCTCCTGCAGCAGCTGGGCCAGGAGAACAGGAAGGGCAAATCGGATCAGTGTGCTTCCGATCGGGCCTTTTTCCATATGAAGTGTGTGTGCGTCTGTCATGGCCCTGCCCTCCTGTTCAGGATCATTATAGACGCTTTGGCTGTTTCGGAATATCCAGAGATCTGCATGCAGGGTTATAAGGAAGTGTTATACGAAGGCGCCGGGGGAAGACGGATGAAAATCAGAAAAACGGAAGAAAAAGATTTTGAGCGGGTAATGGAAATATATGGTATTGCCCGGAAGTTTATGAGTGAGCACGGAAATCCCAATCAGTGGGGACCGACAAACTGGCCGCCAGCGGCGCTGATCCGGCAGGATATAGAGGCTGGGAACAGCTATGTCTGTGTTGATGAGGGCGGACGGGTGACCGGCACGTTTTATTATATCGCAGGCGATGATATCGAACCTACGTACAGGGAGATTACAGACGGCGCGTGGAGGGACGGACGCCCCTATGGCGTCGTACACAGAATGGCCTCAGACGGTTCCGCAAAGGGAGTGGGGCGCTTCTGCCTGAACTGGGCGTATGAGCAGTGCGGCCACCTGCGCATCGACACCCACTGCGATAATGTCGTGATGCAGAACCTGCTGCAGAGTCTCGGGTTCGTCCACTGCGGTACGATCTATGTCGAAGAGGACAACTATCCCAGACTGGCCTATGAGAAGGTGTGACATGAGACAGGGGACGAAACCGTCCCCTGTCATTTTGCATTATGCGAACATTTCTTTGCTCATCTTTTCGATCTCGATATCTCCCATCGGATAGACATCCGGGAAGATTTTTCTTCCATCAATCAGCGTGGTTCACAGTGCTGTATATTCTTCCGGATTCCGCTCCGGAGATGAATATCAATATTTTCCGTATTTCCAGACGGCCTCCAGAAGCGCCTCGACGTTCTCTTTGGGCGCGTCCTCCAGGGAGTAGCCGGTGGTGAAGAGGTAGCCGCCGCCCGGGGCCATGATATCCAGATGCTTTTTGACCTCTTCGTCGATTTGCTCCGGCGTGCCGTACCGGACGGTGTAGACGGGGAATCCGCCCATCAGGCAGGCGATGTCGCCGAGCTCCTGCTTGGCCAGCTTCAGGTCGACTTTTTCAAAGTGGTAGATCACCTTGTTCTTCGGCACATCCTTCATGTATTTCAGACGTGTCGTATAGGAGCCTTCCGTGTAGACGACAGGCGTGATGTCGTGTTCGATCAGGGCCAGCATCCACTGCCGCAGATACGGCCAGTAGAGCTCTGCGTAGTCTGCATCGCTGATGAAATTGTCGAAGCCCTTATGCAGCATGACCCATGCGTATTTGCTGCCGGTCATCCGGCAGAAGTCCAGGCTGCCTTTGATGTGGTATTTTACAAACAGATCCAGAGCCTTCTTCACGTTATCTCGCTCTTCAAGCAGGTCGGGCATCATGCCGAAGGTACCGCGCAGCGTGTCTCCGAGCATGTCAAAGGCCGTGGCGGAGCCGCCGCCGGCGATGGAGTAGTAGCCCAGGGCGCGCAGCTTCTGCTCATAGACGCCGATGATCTGCATCATGCGTCCCTTTTCCTCAGCTGCCTCGATCAGCTTTTTATAGACAGGAATCATCTGCGGGGAGGTGAAGAAATTCTGCGCGCCGTCCAGCGCAAGAATCATCTCATGGTAGTCGATGTCCTTTACGAAATCGAACAGCCCCAGTGTTCTGGGCAGGTGTTTTGTCAGCCAGAATTCCGCCGGATGGTCGAAAAACTCATCGTATTCCCCGTCTTCCAGCGTCGGGAATTCTATGAACTGGTAGGTGTTGTTGACGTCCAGTCCCTTCGGGTCTCCAGGCCAGCGGGCTGTCTTGGAATCAAACAGCTCCAGAACCTTTGCAGCAGGCGTAAAGTTGCTGACCATACCGGTATCCAGTGTGTCGTGGTCTTCATAGAATTTGAGCATTGCCTGACAGGCCTTCTCGTGGTCCACCATCATCTCCGCCATTGTCATGCCGGCCTGAAAGATGGGGTAGGTGCCCATCAGCGTGACATTCGGCACCCTGTCAGGTTCTTTGTTTGCCGCGGCCGTCTCGCAGCGGAGTTTTCTTTCTTCGTATCTTTTTTCATAATCGATCATTCGGAGTCCTCCTCTCCCTTACTGCGCGGTATGCATGCAGCGTGTCTCTTGCACGGCATACTGCGCCTGCGGCCTGTGTGCCGCGCATTTCCGCGTACGCGTCCCACAGCCAGACCCACTGTTTCTGAATATATTGTAAAACAGGAGAAAAAGAAGAAAAATATATCACAAGAACAAAAATAGGCAGAAAGAAAAAACGATAATTGTGCACAGCGTTTTTTGGGTGTATCATGTCCGGGATATGCTGTTCTTACATCGGGACGGGATATTTGACATGAAGTAAGGAGAAACGGAGAAAATGACACATCTGCTGCTGGCTGTTATTTACATATCTTTTATCAGTCTGGGTCTGCCGGATTCTTTGCTGGGGTCGGCATGGCCTTCCATGTACCCGGGTCTGGGCGTGCCGGTGTCTTTCGCCGGTGTGATTTCCATGATTATAGCGCTGGGAACGGTCGCCTCCAGCCTGCAGAGCGACCGGCTGACCAGGCGTTTCGGTACCGGAAGGGTGACGTCCTTCAGCGTGGCGATGACTGCTGCGGCGCTGGCAGGTTTTTCTGTCAGCCATTCCTTCCCCGCGCTCTGCCTCTGGGCTGTGCCGTACGGGCTGGGCGCCGGCAGTGTGGATGCTTCCCTGAATAACTACGTGGCCCTGCATTATAAGAGCCGGCACATGAGCTGGCTGCACTGTATGTGGGGTGTGGGCGCTGCCGCCGGGCCCTATGTCATGGGCTGGGCCCTGACGGCTGGGAAAGGGTGGCAGACGGGATACCGGGTGATTTCGGTGCTGCAGGTGGTGCTGACGGCGGTCCTTTTTGCCAGCCTTCCGCTGTGGAAAGGACGTTCCGGGATAACACAGGTACAAAGCCCGGGAGAACCGGAAGGGGAACCCGCGCGGAAGTCAGCAGATATCTCCGCTGACGTTCCGGACCGGACCGGCAGAGCCCTGCACCTGCGCGAGATCGTCAGGATCGCAGGGGTCCCGGAGGTAATGGCCTGCTTTTTCTGCTACTGTGCCATCGAGCAGACCAGCGGACTGTGGGCTAGCTCCTATCTCTCCCTGCACAGAGGCATACCCGCGGAGAAGGCGGCAGGATTTGCAGCCCTGTTTTTCATAGGCATTACTGCCGGACGTGCCGTCAGCGGCTTCCTCACAATCAGGATGACTGACGTGCAGATGGTAAGGCTGGGGCAGGCGCTGACAGCCGCCGGCGTGATCATCATGCTTCTTCCCGCCGGAGAAAATGTGCCTCTTGCGGGACTGATCATCATCGGCCTGGGCTGCGCGCCGGTCTATCCCTGCCTGATCCACGCGACACCGGCGCATTTCGGGGCGGACCGTTCCCAGGCAATCATCGGTGTCCAGATGGCCAGCGCCTACGTCGGCACCTGCCTGATGCCGCCTGCCTTCGGCCTGCTGGCGCGGTATGTCTCCATTGCGCTTCTGCCGGCATGGCT
>CAMODP010000061.1 GCA_946611445.1 uncultured Eubacterium sp. | reverse complement strand
CCGGTCATCCTGTCAGCTGTGAGCACTTATCTGTGGAAAACGTGTTTCATTTTCAATAACAGCAGGCTGAGGACAGAAAGGCACGGCGCAGCCTGTGTCCGTTACAGATCTGTCAAAACCTATACATTCTGCGCACAGCGCAGGATTCGGAGATGAATATGAGCAGTAAAGCAACAGCAAACAAGCGCAGAACCATTGATATGACACAGGGCCCCATCGTGGGCCCTCTGATTCGCTTTATCCTTCCCCTGATCGGCGGCAGTGTCTTCCAGATGCTGTACAACACCGTGGATTTTCTTTTCGTCGGCAATGTCATGGACAAGACGGCGGCGGCAGCTGTCGGCGCCAGCTCGACGCTGATCACCTGCACAATCGGGCTGTTTTCCGGTATATCTGTCGGCACCAGTGTTGTGGCGGCCCAGGCTATCGGCGCGGGGAAGGATGAGAAGGCAGACAAAGCGCTGCACACCTCCGTCGTGTTCGGCTTCTTCGGCGGCCTGCTGATCATGCTGCTGGGCATTCTGTTCGCGCCGCAGATCATGCGCCTGCTGAACACGCCGGAGAATGTCATTCCGCAGGCGACGGTGTATATCCGGATTTACCTGCTCAGCATTCCGATGCTGATTTTCTATAACATGGTATCCGGCGGCATGCGTGCGTACGGCGACTCCCAGACGCCGTTCCGTGTCCTGGTTATCTGCGGCTTCCTGAATGTGCTTTTTGACGCCCTGCTGATCATCGTGATCCCGCTGGGCGTGGCAGGCGTAGCCATCGGCACGACTCTTACGCAGAGTATATCAGCCGTCCTGATTGCCTGGTTCGCCTCCAGGGAGGGCAACAGGCTCCGGCTGTCTGCAAAGAAACTTGCATTAGATGCCGGAATTCTGAAGGAAATCCTTCATATCGGACTGCCAACCGGAATTCAGACCATCATTATCACCTTTTCCAATGTCATGGTGCAGTACTATATCAATGATTTCGGGGAAACGGCGGTGGCAGCGTTTGCGACCTACTATAAGGTGGAAAACCTGATCTACCTGCCGATCATGGCCTTCGGACAGGCCGCGACGACCTTCGCGGGACAGAATACGGGAGCAGGCCATTACAAGAGAATCCGGAAGGGCATCGTTCTGACCGACCTGATCGGGGCAGGCGTCGTGTTCTGCATAGCCGGCCTCATCCTGCTGTTCCCGGAGACGGTGTTCGGCTGGTTCATGAAGGATCAGGATGTCGTTACGAACGCACTGAAGATCGCCCTCGTTTCCTTCCCCTTCTACTGGATCTATCCGATTATGGAATGCACCGGCGGCGCGGTCAGAGGAATGGGCTATTCGATTTTCTCCATGATTATCATTATCCTGAACCTCTGCGTGATCCGGATTTCGCTGCTGGCGTATTTCTCCGCGACCATTCACACGATCCAGTCGCTAGGCGCCGTCTATCCGATCACCTGGGCGACAGCCATGCTGTGCTTTATCGTTATATTTGCAGTACTGATACAGAAGAAATGCAGGGAAGAAGACGCCCGGGCTTCCGTATGATAAGAGCAGCTTGACGGTAACGAAATAACGATGTATAATATCGAATGTCAGGGGCCTTTCTTCAGTAAGGAGGAGCGGAAGAATGAAGGGAGAAGATATGAGTGTGTTTAAGAGTTATCTTCGCCAGCTGCTCGTGCAGCTGCAGGATCTCCGGAAGGCCATTCGGGACGGAGACAGGGCAAAAGCAGAGGAGATTGTCGATATCCTGATCCGCAACACACAGGCGGGCATTGAAGATGACTGATGCGTGGAAGATGGAGCTGTCCGGAAGAGGACAGCTCTTTTTTGCATAATTGCGCTTGACAAAATGATTCAATATAGATATCATAATGATATCACATAGATTCATTTAAGCCTGCGTACAGGCAGAGGAGAGGATGATATCATGACAGAAAAGGTGCTGAATAACAGAAGGAACGGTATGCTGGTGATGGTTCTGACGATTGCGGCCCTCATTGCAGGTGTGGTACTCTTTATTCACGGGGCATCCCACGGCAGTGATGATATGCCGGGACTTGCCTTCTGGCCGGGCATTTTCCTGATGTGCTTCGGTTGGATTCCGTTTCTGGGACTGAAGGTGCTCGGCCCAAAGGAGGCGCTGGTTCTGACCCTGTTCGGAAAGTATACCGGTACCCTGAAGGATGAAGGCTTCTATTTTGTAAATCCCTTCAGCGTCAGCGTTAATCCGGCCGCGAAGACACGGCTGGGACAGAGCGGCGACGTGGACAGCGGCAATCATGTCAGCAAGATTTTCCTGTCGAAAGATGAGCAGAAGAAGGAAGCTGCCGCCAGCAAAAAGATCTCGCTCAAGGACATGACCCTGAGCAATGCCCGCCAGAAGGTAAATGATGTACTCGGCAATCCCGTGGAGATTGGCGTGGCGGTCATCTGGAGGGTACAGGACACGGCGAAGGCAGTGTTCAACGTAGACAACTACAAAGAGTACCTGTCCCTGCAGGCAGACACCGCCGTGCGGGACATTGTGAAAATCTATCCTTATGATGTATCCCCGAACGTGGATACGACCGGGGACGGAAGAGCTGATGACGGCAGTCTGCGCGGCTCCACGACCCTGGTGGCAGAGCGGATCCGGGAGATGATTCAGGAGAAAGTGGCGACAGCCGGCCTGGAGATTCTGGAAGCCAGGATCACCTATCTCGCCTATGCGCCGGAGATCGCCGCCGTCATGCTGCAGCGTCAGCAGGCATCCGCTGTCATCGACGCCCGTAAGATGATCGTAGACGGTGCGGTCGGCATGGTTGAGATGGCTCTGGACCGCCTGAAAGAAAACGGCACCGTAGAGCTGGATGAAGAGCGTAAGGCCGCCATGGTATCCAACCTGCTCGTGGTGCTCTGCGGCAACCATGATGCGCAGCCGGTGGTCAATTCCGGAAGCCTTTACTGATTGAAAATGATGCGTCAGAGGGGACAGGAGTCAGAAGAGACGGTTCTCTCTGACGCGTCGAAGCCTTACAGCTGCGGAGTTGGGCGCGAGAGGGAGAAAAGCGTGCAAAAAACCCAGGGAAGCAGACGCCAGACCCAATAACAGCCCTGCAGCTGAGAAATTGGGCGCAGGAGGGAAAAAAGCATGCAAAAAACCCGGGAAAACGGGCGCCAGACCCAATAAAGGCCTTGCGGCTGAAAAAACATGCCGAAAATAGTCCGGATCACGTAAGCCCCATACAGGAGAACAGGATATGCCTAAAAAACAAGTGCCTCTGCGGCTAAGCGAAAAACTATACAATGCCATCGCAGCCTGGGCAGAGGATGATTTCCGCTCGGTGAACGGGCAGATTGAGTATCTCCTGACGGAGTGCGTGAAGCAGCGGAAGAAGGACGGCAAATATGTCTCAGAGCATCTGGACGAGCCGCCCGAACTGGATCTTCACTGAATCACAGAAATTCTGACGTTATGTTACGCTTGCTTTTTACTGACGCACCAAGTATGATGAGTCAATAAAGAGCAGGCTTTTTTCAGCATACGGGTGAGGCAGAGATGAAGCATTATATTATCGCAAAATGGAATGATGACTGTGACAGGGAAGCGCTTCTGGAACCTGTGACGAAGCTTTTTGAGGAGATGCTGTCTGTGCCGGGAATCCACGCGGTCCGGGTGAAGCCCTGCTGCGTCAGCCGCAGCAACCGCTATGATCTGATGATTGAGATGGAGATGGACAGGGAGGCGCTGGAGAAGTATGACGTATGCGAGCCTCACCTGAAATGGAAAGAGAAGTACGGCGGCATGCTCAGCGGCAAAGTGATTTTCGACAGTGAGGACTGACCGCAGGCTATGGCATATGTAGAATTCGAGGATGTCCGGAAAATATACAAAGGCGACTCCATCGAGATCCCTGCGCTCTCCGGAGCGAGCTTCACGGTGGAGAAGGGGGAGTTCTGTGTTATTGTGGGCGCCTCCGGCGCGGGAAAAACGACGATTCTGAATATCCTGGGCGGGATGGATTCGCCGACTTCCGGGAAGGTTTTTCTGGCCGGCAAGGAAATATCCGCCTATGACAGCAGAAGACTGACGGCGTACCGGCGGTTTTCCGTGGGATTTGTTTTCCAGTTTTACAATCTGGTGCAGAACCTGACCGCCCTTGAGAATGTAGAACTCGCGGCGCAGCTGGTGAGAAAACCGATGAATCCCCGGAAGGTTCTGAAGCAGGTCGGTCTGGGCGACAGGATGATGAATTTTCCTGCCCAGCTTTCCGGCGGAGAACAGCAGCGCGTGGCGATCGCCAGAGCACTGGTGAAAAATCCGAAGCTGCTGCTCTGCGACGAACCGACGGGCGCGCTGGATTACCAGACAGGAAAAGCGATTCTGAAGCTGCTTGATGAGACGTGCAGAAAGAGCGGGATGACTGTCATCGTGATCACGCACAACCTGGCGCTCACCGGAATGGCGGACCGGGTTATCCGGGTAAACAGCGGACGCATCGTTGACATGTATAAAAATGAAGAGCGGGAAGACATAGACAGGATTGAGTGGTGAAGGCACCGCAGACAAAGCAGAGGCAGGATCCTGAATGAGACACAGAAAGAGGAGAAAAAACGTACTGCGGCTGATTACCGCCCGGGAGATTCGGAAGACTCTCGGGCGCTTTTTGGCTATTTTTGCCATTGTGGCGCTGGGTACGGGATTTTTTTCCGGACTGCGGATTACGACGCCTGTCATGGTACACACGGTCGATCAGTTCTACCGCCAGTATCAGCTGTTCGATTACCGGCTGATCTCGACGCTGGGATGGAACGAATCAGAAGTGGAGGAGATCCGCGGACAGAAAAATGTCCGGGCGGCGGAAGGTGCCTGGCAGTACGACGTCATTCTGGAGAATGAGCGGGGCGATACGGCTGTGTTCAAGGCGCATTCCCTGACCTCCTCGCTGAACGGAATCCGACTGGAAGAAGGAGAGATGCCCGCCTCGGGATCAGAGTGCCTCATGGACGCGCGGAACCGTATGGGCTGCCAGGTAGGGGATACGATCCGCCTGTCGGCAGAAAATGAAGAGGACACGGCGGAGGCGTTTACGGGTTCTGCTTTTACCATTGTTGGCTTTGCCGATTCCTCTCTCTACGCGAACTTTGAGCGAGGGACGACTTCCATTGGCAATGGCAGCGTCTCCGGATATCTGTATCTGCCGCCGGAAGCCTTTGCGAACGACTACTACACCGATATCTATGTTAAGCTGGACAATGATGACGAGATCTATACGGAGCAGTACGAGCAGACCCTGGAGAGCGGACGGACCGGCTGGGAGGACACGGCGCAGAAAGAAGCGGATGCCAGATATGACCGCCTGTACGAGGAGGCGGAGACAGAACTGGCCGACGCCCGCGAGGAATATGAGGAACAGAAGGCGGACGGAGAGAAGGAACTGGCAGACGCAGAGACAGAGCTGACCGATGCGGAGCAGGAACTGACAGACGCGGAGAAGAAGCTGACAGACGCGGGAAAAGAACTGCGAAAGGCTGACAGAGAGCTCAGGGAAGGGCGGAAAAAGCTGTCCGAGAGCGAGACGCAGCTGGAGGAAGCCCTGCAGAAGCTGACAGATGCGGAGGCGGAGCTGGACGAGAACGGCCGGAAACTTGACGACGCCTGGACGCAGCTGGAAGAGACCGATCTGCAGCTCACACAGGGAGAGGAGGAGCTGGCCTGGTCCGGGCAGCAGCTGGATGACGCAAAAGCGGCCCTGGACGAGAACAAAGCGGTGCTGGACGCGGCGGAAGCGCAGCTGACGGCGGAGACAGGTTCACTGGAGGGCTTCGTGCAGCAGCTGGATGCGGCAGAGGCTTTGCTGGCCGAGAAGGACGCGGAGCTGGCGGCCGCCGGCCCGCAGCTGGAAGCGTCAGATGCCGCTCTGCAGCAGACAGCACAGGAACTGGCCGCGGGAGAACAGGAGCTGCTGCGGCAGGAAGAAGAACTGAATGCGGCGGCGGCAGCGGGCATGCTTTCTGCGGAAGCGGAACAGGCGGCGCGGGCGCAGCTCGCGGCGGCCAGGACAGAGTGGGAGCAGGGCCGGGCGGCGTATGAGGAAGGTCTGGCACAGTACAACAGTGCTCTGGCGGAATATGAGAGCGGAAAGGCAGCCTGGGAGGCACAGCGGCCGGTTATTGCGGAACAGCTGGCTGAGGGCCGCGCAGCGTATGACAGCCTGACAGCAGGCCGCGCCGCCTGGGAGAGCGGACTGGCGGAGTATGAGGCAGGTCTGGCGGAGTATGAGCAGGGCCGGGCGGAGCTGGAGGCAGGCCGCGCCGCCTGGGAAGAGGGTCTGGCGGAATACGACAGTGCGGTCGCGCAGTATAATGCCGGCGTCGAGGAATACGAGACCGGCCGTCTGGAGTATGAGAGCGGCCTGGAGGAATACGAAAAAGGAAAGGCTGATCTGGAACAGGGCGACGCGGATCTGGAGGAAGGACGCGCGCAGTACAGAGAGAATCTGGAATCCTACCGGGAGGGGGAAAAAGAATACCGGGAAGGTCTGACGGATTACGAGGAAGGAAAAAAAGAATACGACGAGAAAATTGCCGACGCGGAGGAGAAGCTGGCGGACGCAGAAAAAGAGCTGGCGGATTTTGAAAAGCCGGATACCTGGCTGCTGGAGAGAAATACGAACATCGCCTATGCCTGCTTTGAGAGCGATTCGCAGATTGTCCGGCAGATCGCCGGCGTGTTTCCCGTCTTTTTCCTGCTGGTGGCGGCGCTGGTCTGCATGACGACGATGACCCGCATGGTAGAGGAGCAGCGCTCACAGATCGGCGTTCTGAAAGGCCTGGGCTATTCCGCCCGGGACATTATGAAGGGCTTCCTGGCGTACGCGGGGACTGCTGCGGCACTGGGATGCATTGTCGGGTATACGGCAGGTGTCCTGATCTTTCCGACGGTTATCTGGTATGCCTATCAGATCATGTACATCCCGATCACGCTGCGCTATCTGTTCGATCCGCTCCTGTTCGGGGGTGTGATGGCGGCTTCTCTTGTCTGCTGCCTGGGAACGACGTATCTGTCCTGCCGCAGCGCGATGCGGGAATGCGCCGCCAGCCTGATGCGGCCGAAGGCCCCGAAGGCCGGCCGGCGGATTTTCCTGGAGTATATCCCGTTTCTCTGGAATCATCTGGGCTTCATGCGCAAGGTGTCGCTCCGGAATATCTTCCGCTATAAGAAGCGGCTGTTCATGATGGTGCTGGGCATCGGAGGCTGCACGGCCCTGCTGCTGACGGGATTCGGACTGCAGGACTCGATCGCCGGCTTCGCGCAGGATCAGTTTGACAGGATCCAGACGGCAGACGCAGAGGTCAGCTGGCGGAACGGAGACGGGACGGCCATGCCCGATGAGATCGGAAAGAGAATAGAGAACCTGGGGGCTTCCTGCTCCGTGTACGCAAGGGAGTCGTGGGACATCCTGACAGACCGTCACGTCAAGAGCATAGATCTGATCGCCGCCGTACAGCCGGATGGACTGCGGGACTTTTTCACGCTGCAGGATACTGACGGCGTGCCGCTCACAGTTCCGGAGCAGGGAGGCGCCCTGATCAGCCAGAGCCTGGCGGAGCGCTATGCTCTCGCCCCCGGCGACACGCTGACACTCCGCAATGAGGACATGGACACCATGACCGTTGAGATCCGGGGGGTGTTTGAAAACTACGTCTACAATTATGTGATCGTTTCGGCGGAGACTCTGAAGGAGGCGAAGGGCGAGGTGCAGGCAAACGGGGCCTATGTCAATTTCCCGGAGGACTCTGACATTTACAAATGCCAGGCAGAACTGGCGAAGGCGGAGCAGGTGACATCCGTCACCCTTCTGAAGGAACTTCGGGACAGACTTGTCAAAATGATGTCCGCGCTCAACTATGTCGTGCTGCTGGTGATCGTGAGTGCGGCGGGCCTGGCTTTTGTCGTGCTGTACAACCTGACCAATATCAACATCATCGAGAGGCTGCGCGAGGTCGCGACTATCAAGGTGCTGGGATTCTTCAAAAATGAGACCTCCGCGTACATCCTGCGGGAAAATCTGCTCCTGACGGCGATCGGCACCGCGGCAGGCCTCGGCATGGGAATCGCCCTGCACCGGTTTGTGATGATGCAGGTCAGGGTCGACATGGTGTGCTTCCCAGTCAGGATCAGACCGCTGAGTTTCCTGTGGGCAATTCTCCTGACTTTCGGATTCACGGCTTTTGTAAACTTCGTGATGGGCTTCCGGCTGGAGAAGATCAATATGGCGGAGTCGCTGAAGTCGGTGGAGTGAAGTATGGGGCAGCCGGTCTCGGACACGTACTCGCTGGAGTCGCCCACCTGGCTGTTCCGGTTTTCTTTGTTGGCTATGAAGTCGCAAAGGAAGAAATCATCTGGAAGACTGTCGATAACAGGCATACACTATGAGAAATAATAGATAGTACAGGAAAGAACAGTATATGAAGGGGAAACACAAAGATCGCCGGCTGCTGCTTCAGATGGTAGTTCTTGCGATTTTTACCGTGGCCATCTTATGGCTTACTGAGGCACGGCGGCAACCAGGCGTCTCAGAAAACGCGGCATACGGCGCAGGATCGGCCGGAGAGAGCGCGGCGTACAGTGCAGTGCCGGGCGGAGAAGCTGATGAGCCGGATTCAGTCTGGGAGTTAGCGGACCGTCCGCCGGTCTACACAGGCCGGCCGTTTATCCGTCTCCGGAATGATGAGCCGTTTTTTTCTGAGGATGAGAGGAAGGCTGCAGCGGAAGACTTCGAAGCCGGGGCAGACGGCAGCGCTTCATTTTTTTCATCGGGTGTACCGGTATTTCAGCCTCTGGATGAACGGGGGCGCTGCGGACCGGCTTTGATGGCGGTTGGCGCGGAGACGATGGCGGCCGGGGAAAGGGAACCGATCAGTGAGATTCAGCCTTCCGGATGGATGCAGGCAGAGTATGAGGGCATTGACGGGGGATACCTGTACCATCGCTGTCATCTGATCGGCTATCAGCTCTGCGGCATCAGCGCGGATGAGAGAAACCTGATTACCGGGACACGGTATTTGAATATCACAGGGATGCAGCCCTGGGAGGACTGGGTGGCGGAGTATGTCAGCCGCACAGGCCGCCATGTGCTGTACAGGGTTACGCCGGTTTTTGAAGGGCAGAACGCGGTGGCGTCCGGTGTCCTGCTTGAGGCGGAAGGCGTGGAGGACGATACGTTTCGTTTTTGTGTTTTCTGCTATAATGTACAGCCGGGGATCCGGATCGATTACCGCACGGGAGCGAGCGCAGAGGAGAACTCTGTATCAGGAATGGCAGACGGGTCTGTATATGCCGCTGCGGATGAGAATGCTCCGGTATATATTTTGAACACGAATTCCGGTAAGTTTCACAGACCGGACTGTGATGCCGCGCAGGAGATTGCGTGGCGGAACAGGATCGAATGGATCCGGGGCCGGGAGGATCTATGTGAGCTGGGGTATTCGCCCTGCGGATCCTGCAGGCCGTGACACATGGGCAGAGGGACAGGCTCCGCGGCGTCATGAATCCCGGTCCTGTGAATCCCGATACATTCAGAAAAGGGGAGAGAAAATGGACGAACGACTTGAGAAGCAGCTGGCGTTTTCTCTGGAAATTGACAAGGAGAAGAATATCTTCCGGCAGACGCATCTGTCCGGGCACGGGCGGAATGAGAATGACGCGGAGCATGCCTGGCACATGGCGGTGATGGCGTATCTGCTGCGGGAGTACGCAAATGAGGAAGTGGATATCACGAAGGTGATGCTGATGTGTCTGATCCATGATATCGTGGAAATTGACGCCGGAGATACCTATGCCTATGATACAGAAGGGCTGAAGACGCAGAAGGCGAGGGAAGATGCCGCGAAGGAGCGGATCTTCTCGCTGCTTCCGGAGGATCAGAAGGCCGAACTGACGGCGCTTTTTGACGAATTTGAGGCGTATGACACGCCGGAATCGAGATTCGCCCACTCTATGGACAACCTGCAGCCGCTGCTTCTGAACAACAGTAACGGAGGAGGCGACTGGAAGGAGCATAACGTGACGGCGGAAGCGGTATACGGGAGACAGAGAAAGACCCGGCTGGGTTCGGAGAAGCTGTATGAGGTCACAGACCGCATAATCAAAGATAACATCCGGAAGGGGAGCTTGCAGGAATAGAACGGTCTGCAGCAGGAAGCTCCCGGTCATTTTTTTGCGCGGCTGAGCCAGGCCGGAATGGCGGCGGCCAGAACACGCGCTTCTCTCCG
>CAMODP010000060.1 GCA_946611445.1 uncultured Eubacterium sp. | reverse complement strand
GAAGCTGCAGGAAATACGGAAGTCGCAGAGAAAACGGAAGTCGCAGAGAAAACGGAAGCTGCAGAGAATACGGAAGCTGCAGGAAATACGGAGGCCGTAGAGAGTAAGGAAGCCGTAGACAATACGGAAGCCGTAGAGAGTACGGAAGCCATAGTGAAAACGGAAGCTGCAGAGAATACGGAAGCTGCAGGAAATACGGAAGCCGTAGAGAGAACGGAAGCCGCAGAGAATACGGACGCTGTGAAGGGCACAGAAGCTGTGGAGGATGATGAAGAGTCTGCGGAAGGTATGGGAGAGTCCGGAACGGCAATGAGCGCTGAAACGGATGTACAGCCGGACGGCCGTGAACAGAAGGAAAAGAAGCGCAGCCGGAAATCCCTCTATGACAGAAAGAAGCAGGACAAAAAGCGCGGCCGGAAAAACGGCGGAAAGAACGGCGGGAAGGACGGAAAGAAGCAGAAGCACCGCGCTCTGAAGATCCGTGACCTTGTTCTTGGAGAGGGAATGCCGGCGATCTGCGTGCCGCTGACCGGCGAGACAGAGGAAGAACTGCTGCAGCAGGCCGCTCAGGCCTTAGAGGCTGAGCCGGATCTGGTGGAATGGCGTGCGGATTATTTTGAGGGCCTGCAGGACCCGGAGACTGCCGAAGCTGCACTGTGCGCACTCAGAAAGATTCTGGGTAACATCCCGATTCTGTTCACTGTCCGCACCTCCCTGGAAGGTGGGGAGCTGCCCTATGAGGCGGACGAGTATGAGAAGCTGATCCGCTGGGGTATCGGGCAGACTGAGACGGATCTGATTGATATTGAGGTCCTTCATTATGAGACGGACCCGGCAGAACTGACGGACTTTGCGCATCTGCATGGCAAGACGGTCGTGGCGTCTGCTCACTTTTTCAGGGAGACGCCAGGAAAGGAGGAACTCCGTCAGCTCTTTTACCGTGAGGGACAGACGGGAGCGGATATCCTGAAGGTGGCCGCCATGCCGGAGAAGCCGAAGGATGTCCTGCGCCTGATGCAGGTGACAAGGCAGGTCTGGGAAGAAACGGGGAAAATTCTGATTACGATGTCCATGGGAGAAATGGGGAAGATCTCCCGCGTCAGCGGAGCTCTGACAGGATCCGCCGTCACGTTTGGAACGGCCGGATGGTCGTCTGCACCCGGACAGATTTCCGCGGATGAACTGCGGGCAATGCTCCGGGCTCTGTGAAAAGGGACAATCAGGGGATCATAAGGGGAAGATACAGTATGCGAGAATTTACTTTGAACGCAGCTGAGCTGCTGGATGAGGATGCGCTGGAGCAGATGAGACGGCAGACGGATACCGGCCTGCTGCCCTGCAATTGCGTAAAGTACAACGACAGGATCAGGCTGGTTTTTTATCCGGAGGAATACAGGCCGCTGTCAGATGTCCTGCAGGAACTGTCGCTGGAAGAATCGTGCAGGATCGCGGAGAATATTCTGGAGAAAACGCAGCGCATGCTTCGTTTCCCGGAGCTGTCTCCGGAAAATGTAATCTGGGATATGGACAGCGTGTATACGAATGAGAGCCAGGAAGCTTTTTTTATCCGTCTGCCCGCCGTGATTCCTGAGGAGTCTCTGCAGGAGAAAATCTACGCCAGACGTCTGTATGCACTGCTGGAGGATATGTTTGAGACGGCGCCGCGGGGAGATGAGGTGGTGCGGCAGATCCGCTACCAGAAGGAGAAGGCATTCGGAGACTGGGCGTCTCTCGGCAAGGCACTGCGCAAGAGAACGCCTGAGGAGTATGAGGTTCTGGTGCTTCGCAGCGTGAATACGCCGAGACCACTGACATTCCGCATCGGGCACGATACATTTCTCATCGGGTCAGAGACCGGGGTGGCAGACGGTCTGATTCTGGGGGTTGACAACATTGCCGGACAGCATGCCGAGATCGGTTGGAACGGCATCTGCTATTACATCAGGGACCTGGGAAGCGACAGGGGGACGTACGTGAATGACCAGAGGATCGTTCCCGGCGCAGAGGTGCCGATCGGACAGGGTACGGTGCTGCGGTTTGCGGAAAGTACATTCACCGCAGAGTGACCTTTGCTGCAGACAGTGAGACGGCGCGGCTTTGCTGCAGACCGTCAGTGAGATGAAAGGACTCTGTCCGCAGGAAGACAGGAGGAATTATGGAGAACAGACCGCTGCTGGTTGTTCTGGAGAGTGATCCGGGGAGCTGCAGGAAGAGAGAAGACGCGCTTATCCGCCGGTATGCGGATATCGCGGAGGTGCAGTTTATCACGGAACAGGATTTTCTGGACACGTATTTTGCAGAGGACAGAAATATAGACGTCATTTTGACAGACGCAGGGATGTTCCGCCGGATTCCGCATCCGGAGAAGGCGGGGAGGATTATTCTCCTGACAGGAAGAAGGAACAGGCCGGAGGCGCGTCCGGAGAATACGGAGGAGGTGTCTGACGGGATACAGGAGGCAGCTCTGTTCCAGAAGATCGACGCAGCCCTGAGCAGGGGGGCGGCTGCCGCCGGCAGCCCCGGCCAGGTGATACGGGAAACAAAGATCGCGGCTGTGTATTCCCCGATCGGGGGCTGCGGAAAAAGTCTGACAGCGCTCGCAGTGGCGCGGAAGCTGCGGAGACTGGACACGAAAGTCCTGGTGATCGGCTGCGACCCCATGCAGAGCTTTTCTGTATACCTGAAAAAAGAGGAATTCGCCGGTGAAGATCTTGTGCGGCAGCTGAAGGATCCGTCTGATGATACGTACTGGACCATCCTCCAGAATATCCGCACGGACGGCATATCCTGGCTCTGCCCGTTTGAAAAGTCGCTTTCCGCCCTCCAGATGGGGATGCCTGAGTGGAAAAAGCTGTTGGATATCCTGATGGCAAAAAAGGATTTTGATGTTATTATCCTCGATCTGGGCACGGATATGACCCCGCAGGTCGTTGAGCTGATCGGCAGGAAGGCAACGCTTGTCATGCTGACCGAGGCGAATGAGATCGCGGGCAGAAAAATGCAGAAGCTGCTGAAAAACCCGCAGATCCTGCCGAAGTGCAAGGGAATCCTGGTGGCAAACGAGTACCATTCTGACGGCATACGGATTGCGCCGGAAAGCCTGTTTGGCACAATCGCGCCGTATGATACCTGGGAAGAGGCCCTGGAGGATCCTGTGTTTTACCGCATTGCCCTCCAGATTACGGAGTAGCTGCAGACAGAAGCGCAGAAAGCGCATCTGCAGTTGGGTTCCGGAACGTTACAAAATAGATTGACAAACAGTGCCGGCGTGTGTATAATGGCAAAGTGCGATTGAAAAAATAGTGGGTCTCGAGCCTGCTTGAAGAATGATAAAATGAGGAGGTGTTTCGATGTCCATCTGTCCGAAGAATAAATCTTCCAAGTCTCACAGAGACCAGAGAAGAGCGAACTGGAAAATGTCTGTTCCGAATCTGGTAAAGTGCAGCAAGTGCGGAGCACTGATGATGCCGCACAGAGTCTGCAAGGCCTGTGGCACTTATAACAAGAAGCAGGTCATCAACATGGAAGAAGCCTGATGAAACAGGATTGGTGAAAGGCCGTCGCTCATGCGTCCGGCCTTTTTTTAAAAACAGAAACGCGAGGTGGCACATATCATGACAGGGAAAAGACTTTATGCGGCAGTTTCGGCGATGCTCGGCATCTCCGTAATGCTGTCCGGCTGTTCGTTTACCGGCGCCATGGAGCGGGTTGTCGATCTTGTGACCGATTCTGAGGCGGAGGAGTCCACAGCCGAAAAAGAAACTGTAAATGAGACATTTGCCGTCTATGACATAGATGAGAGCATTGCCGTTCCGGAGTTTGCCGTTCAGGCCGCCGCAAGGACCGCTGTGACAAAGGACACACCGATTGCCCTGCAGATGATCGCGACTTCTCCTGACGGAGGTCTGATTTCTTACCAGTGGTACCGCAACAATGTACAGAGCAATGGCGGCGGAACGGCCATTTCCGGCGCGACCGGTGATACCTATGCCCCGGACACATCGATGAAGGGAACCTGGTATTATTATGTTGTGGCCGTCAATACCGTCGGCGGCAAGGTCAATATGGGGACCAGCACGGTCAGTGAAGTGTCTGTGTGGGATAATATGTACTGGCAGCAGAATGCCGACAACGGCGGTTACCAGTATATCTGCCGCGATGACGGCAAATTTCCCGCCGGTATTTCCATGACGATTGACGGAACCATTTATACATTCAATGATGAAGGCTTCGTTGTGGATGACAGCGGCAATCTGATCGACATTGCCAGCGGTCAGCCGATCATTACCGGTCCGGAAGAGGAGACCATTGCCCTGCCGGAAGAGGAAGTGGTAGAAGCAGCTCCGGCAGAAGAGCCGGCTGCGGAAGCAGCACCTGCAGAAGAAACTGCACCGGAGGAGGCGGCTCCGGAACAGACAGAGCAGCCTGTCGAGGAACAGCCTGCCGAATAGTAATATACCCAGAAGGAGATGGCCCCCTCCTCTGTAGGTGGGGGGAAAAATCAAGTCTTCTCAGGAGGAGTCCAATCTCCTTCTGAGTATGCCTCCGGCGGATGCCAGGGCTGCGCAGGGGAAAATTGTCAGCAGAGCTGACGCGCAGCCCGGCGCAAGTCCGGCAGAGCCGGACTTGAAAGAAGAAGTGTATTATGATGACGGCGCCGTGCAGAAATACTAACAACGGAGAAGAATACTATGGGTGAGATCGTACGCGTAGCCGTGGATGCCATGGGCGGTGACTATGCGCCTGCGGAACCGGTAAAAGGCGCCCTGGAGGCGCTGCAGGCAGATGACAGGATCTGTGTGATCCTGGTCGGTCAGGAGGAACTGATCCGGAAAGAGATGTCCGGTCTGCAGTGGCCGGAGGGACGGGTGCGGATTGTCGATGCCCGCGAGGTGATAGAGACAGCAGAACCGCCGGTGAAGGCGATCCAGGGCAAGAAGGATTCTTCCCTGGTTGTGGGACTGAATCTGGTGCATCGCGGTGAAGCGGATGCCTTCGTGTCTTCCGGGAATACCGGCGCAGTTCTGGTCGGCGGACAGGCTATTGTGAAGAAGATCCGCGGCGTGCAGCGGGCTCCGCTCGCTCCGCTGATTCCTACTGAGAAGGGTGTTTCTCTCCTGATTGACTGCGGGGCCAGTGTGGATTCCAGACCGGCGCATCTCGTCCAGTTTGCAGTCATGGGCTCTATCTATATGAAGGAGATCTGTCATGTTGAAAAGCCCCGGGTAGGTCTGGTCAACATCGGCGCGGAGGCGGAAAAAGGCAACGCGCTGTGCAAGGAGGTCTATCCGCTGCTGGAGGCGTGCCCGGATATTCATTTCATCGGCAATGTGGAGGCACGGGATATCCCGGCAGGCGCCGCCGATGTCTATGTCACAGAGGCATTTGTCGGCAACGTCATCCTGAAGCTGTATGAGGGCGTGGCGGCGTCTCTTCTCGCAAAGATCCGGGAGGGTCTGTACAGTTCTCCCCGCGCAAAGGTGGGCGGCCTGCTGGTCAAACCGGCCCTGAAAAAGACGCTGAAGGAGTTTGATACCTCAGGATATGGCGGCGCTCCGCTGCTGGGACTGCAGGGACTGGTAGTAAAAACCCACGGCAATTCCCGGGCAAACGAATTCCGCAACACGGTTCTGCAGTGCGTCCAGTTCTACGAACAGGATGTGAACGGCCGGATCAAGGCATACCTGGCTAAGGAAAAAGCGGCGCGGGAAAACGAATAACATGTGACTGATGTGAGGACTGCCCCGCGGAGGATTTGTACTCCCGGGGCAGTTTTTTCAGTTTGATCTTTCGAAGACACTTTAACATTACAGATGATGCCGGAGAAATGTATGACACAGAACAACTGGAAACAACTGGAAGCCATATGCGGCCATACGTTCCGTGACCCTTCCCTTCTGCGCCAGGCCATGACGCATACATCGTTTGCAAATGAAAACAGGACCGGACATGCCGGAAGCAATGAGCGGCTGGAGTTTCTGGGCGACGCAGTGCTGGAGCTGATATCCAGTGAGTATCTCTGTGAGAAGTGCCCGGATATGCCGGAAGGCGACCTGACCCGCCTGCGGGCCAGTCTCGTGTGCGAACCTACCCTCGCGATGGATGCCAGGGAGATCGGACTGCCGGCGTTCCTGCTGCTGGGAAAGGGAGAGGAACAGACGGGAGGCCGTCAGAGAGATTCTCTCGTGTCGGACGCGCTGGAGGCGCTGATCGGCGCCGTCTACAGGGACGGCGGTCTGGAGAAAGCCCGCTCCTTTATTCTCCGGACGGTTCTCAATGATATTGAGCACAAGCGGCTGTTTTCGGACAGCAAGACGATCCTGCAGGAACGCCTGCAGAAAAAGGACGGCGACGTGATCCGATATGAGACGGTATCCCAGACAGGGCCGGACCACGCCAGATTGTTTACGGTGCGCGTGTATCTGGGTGAGGAAGTGCTGGGAGAGGGAGACGGCCGGTCGAAAAAGGCGGCTGAGCAGAAAGCGGCCTACCATGCGCTGATCAGGCTGAAGGGGAATGACTGATATGTATCTGAAGAGTATGGAACTGCAGGGTTTCAAATCCTTCGCAAATAAAATGCGTCTCGATTTCCATGACGGGATTACCGGTATCGTGGGGCCGAACGGCAGCGGCAAGAGCAATGTCGCGGATGCCGTGCGGTGGGTGCTCGGAGAACAGAGCGCCAGGCAGCTGCGCGGAGGCAACATGCAGGATGTCATTTTTTCCGGGACGGAGAACCGCAAAGCCCTGGGATTTGCTTCTGTTGCCATCACGCTGGACAATGCGGACCGCCAGCTGAATTATGATGCCGAGGAGATCACCGTGACCCGCCGGCTGTACCGGTCCGGTGAGAGCGAATACCTGCTGAACGGCAGGAACTGCCGGCTGCGCGATATCAACGAGCTGTTCTATGACACCGGCATCGGCAAGGAAGGATATTCGATCATCGGACAGGGACAGATCGATCAGATTCTGAGCGGAAAACCGGAGGACCGGCGGGCCCTGTTCGACGAGGCTGCCGGCATCGTAAAATTCAAGCGCAGAAAGACTGCTACGATCCGCAAGCTGGAATCGGAGGAAGCGAACCTGGTAAGGGTCAATGACATTCTCAGCGAACTCACCAGGCAGCTGGGTCCGCTCCGGTCGCAGGCGGAGAAGGCCGAAATCTATCTGAAAAAGCGGGACAGCCTGCGGCTCCTGGACATCCGGCTGTATCAGACGGAGTCCCGGAAATCGGAGGAGCAGTCCGGGCAGATCCGCACCAATATGGAAATCGCGCAGGAACAGATCCGTTCTATCGACGAGGCCTTCGAGAAAACCAGGCAGGAGTATGACCGCGTAGAACAGCAGCTGGAGGCTATTGACGAGAGAGTCGGCCATATGCGGGAACAGTCCCAGGCAGAAGCCCTGCTTGCCCAGCAGGCGGAGGGGCAGATCCGGGTTCTGGAGGAGCAGCTGCGCACGGCCCGGAGAAACAGCGAGATGTTTCTGGAGCGTCAGCACGCTCTGCAGGAGGAGAAAAAACAGAGACAGGAGACGCTCGTCCGGGAGGAGCAGGACAGAAAAGCCCTCGCGGAGGCACTGTCAGAAGCTGAGGCGGCAAAAAAGACTGCAGAAAAGGCGGCGTCTGATGTGCAGGAAGAGATCAGCAGCCGCGCCAGGGAAGAGACACAGGGCAGAAATGACACCATTGACCTGCTGAACGGCAGGACGGCTATCCGTGAGAGACGGCAGCGGTATGATACCATGCTCGAACAGATCGGCATCCGTCAGGCTGAGGTGACCTCCCGCATGCTGGAGATGAAGCGCGAAAGCGCCGCGGGAGAAGAGATCCTGAAAAAGCTCGAAGAAGAGCTGGCTTCTGTCACGGAACAGGCAGAGGCGCTGAAAAAAAAGACAGAAAAGACAGAGAAAGAAACAGCTGGACTGCGAAAGGTCATAGACGAACAGAGCAGACAGCTGGAGATCGGGCAGAGCGCCTATCACCGTGAGGCCTCGCGCCTGGAATCCCTGCGCAACATCGCAGAGCGGTATGAGGGCTACGGCAACAGCATACGCCGCGTCATGGAGCAGAAGGACAGCAATCCCGGCATCCACGGCGTGGTGGCGGATCTGATCCGCACGGAAAAGAAATATGAGACGGCCATCGAGACGGCTCTGGGCGGAAGCCTGCAGAATATTGTCACTGACAATGAAAACACGGCCAAGTACCTTATAGAGTATCTGAAGCGCGGACACTACGGCAGGGCAACCTTCCTGCCGCTGACGGCCATGAAGGAGGAGCAGCCCTTCGACCGTCCTGCTGTTCTCAGGGAAGAAGGCGTACTGGGAAAGGCGGATGATCTGGTATCCTGCCAGAACGTGTACAAGGGCGTTGTGAACCGCCTGCTCGGCAGGACAGTCGTGGTGGATACGATTGACCACGCGATCCGAATCGGCCGCAAATACCGGCAGAGTGTCCGCATGGTCACACTGGAAGGCGAACTGCTCAGCCCGGGCGGCTCCATGACCGGCGGTTCCTTCCGCTACAAGAGCAACCTTCTCGGACGGAAAAGAGAGATAGACGAGCTGGACGCCAGCGTCCGCGCGCTGAAAAAAGAGATGGAGGCCATGCAGGCTTCTGTCGAAGAAAACCGCACCCGGCGGAATGCCCTGCGGGACAGCCTTACGGAGATGGGAGATGAACTCCAGAAGCTGTATCTGCGGCAGAACACGGCTGCCCTGAACCGGGACGCTGCCCTGCAGAGAGCGGAGGAATCCCGCGCGGAATACGCGAAGCTGCAGCGGGAACGTCAGGAGACAGAGCAGCAGATCGCGGAGATTACGGAAAAGCGCGCGGTCATCGACCTGGAACTGGAGGAATCCAGAGAGCAGGAGGAAAGAATCGGAGAGCGGCTGCAGGCGCTGTCGCAGTCCATCCGGGAGCTGCAGGAAAAAGAGCAGGAGACGCTCCGTGAACAGGACCGCGCGCGCCAGGAATGGACGAGACTGCAGGAACAGAGCGGCTTCATGGAAGAGCGCCTGCAGATGACGCGCACGGAGCTGAACAGACTCGATGAAGAAATGACCGGGCTGCTGCAGAACATCCGGGAAGAGCAGGAAGGCACAGGGGAAAAGCAGGCGGAGATAGACCGGCTGCAGGAAGAAATCACCCAGCGCAGAGGCACGGTTGAAGCGTGTGAAGCGGCCATGGACGGCTTTACCAGACAGAAAGAGGAGCTGAACCGCTCGCACCGTACATTTTTCGAGCAGAGAGACGAGCTCTCAGAGCAGAAGACCCAGATGAGCCAGGAGTATATGCGCCTGGAAAACGCGCTCGAGAAGCTGGAGTCCGCCCGGGAAGCACGGATCAGCTATCTGTATGAAGAATACGAACTGACGCCCGATCAGGCGGAAAAATATGTGTTTGATGAGCCCGCTGAGCCAGGTTCCCTGAAAAAGGAAATCCGCGGCCTGCGCGAAGAGATCCGGAGCCTTGGCAACGTCAATGTCAGCGCGATCGAAGAATACAGGGAACTGAAGGAACGCCACGGCTTCCTGTCGGGCCAGCAGCAGGATCTGGTCCAGGCGACGGAAACGCTGCAGGGAATCATCGGCGAACTGGATGAAGGAATGCGGAAGCAGTTCCGCGAGAAGTTCGCCCTGATCCGCGAGGAATTTGACAAGGCCTTCCGGCAGCTGTTCGGCGGCGGAAAAGGAACGCTGGAGCTCGTGGAAGGCGAAGACCTGCTGGAGTGCGGCATCGTGATCATATCACAGCCGCCCGGCAAAAAACTGCAGAATATGATGCAGCTCTCCGGCGGGGAAAAGGCCCTGACCGCAATCGCGCTGCTGTTCGCCATACAGAACCTGAAGCCTTCGCCGTTCTGCCTGCTGGATGAGATCGAAGCCGCCCTCGACGACAACAACGTCGTCCGGTTCGCAAAATATCTGCACAGACTGACGAAAAATACGCAGTTTATCATCATTACGCACAGGCGCGGCACCATGAATGCAGCGGACCGCCTGTACGGCATAACCATGCAGGAAAAAGGTGTCTCGGCTCTCGTGTCTGTTGACCTGGTGGAGGCGCAGCTGGATAAGTGAGGAGATGGATGCCTCGTACGCCAATCCGAAAAACGGGATATCCGGATGTCCGCTGCTGCGCAGGTCCGAGCCTGCCCGACTATGCCGCCCGGGCCAGGAAAGACCCGGCCGCCGCGGACGCCGGCCCGGAAACCGGGAATATCCGGATGTCCGCTGCTGCGCAGGTCCGAGCCTGCTCGACTATGCCGCCCGGGCCAGGAAAGACCCGGCCGCCGCGGACGCCGGCCCGGAA
>CAMODP010000059.1 GCA_946611445.1 uncultured Eubacterium sp. | reverse complement strand
TCGTCCTGGATGACGGAACAGACGAGAAACGCGTTATTTTAAGCGGAATTCACGCTTTCTATGAGCCGGAGCAGCTCATCGGAAAGACGCTGATCGCCATCGTGAACCTGCCGCCGAGAGCCATGATGGGCATGGAGTCAAACGGTATGCTGCTTTCTGCCATCCATACGGAAGAGGGCGAAGAAAAGCTCAGTCTTCTGATGGTGGATCCGCACATCCCGGCAGGTGCAAAGCTCTATTAAAAACGGTTGGCGCAAACCGGAAAAAACAGAAAATGATACATGACGGCAGCCCTGAGGAAGCAAAAACCTCGGGGCTGTTTTCACAAGCCGGCCGGACAGTCCTCTTTTCCTGTGTCTGCAAACATTACCATAACATGATTAGGCTGCCAAAAGTCGATTACGGATTGTTCCGTGCTTCGCACTCCCACAATCCTCCCGCCATTCGGATTTTCGTGGTGCATTCGCCCCACTTCATCCTCATGTCGGGGCACGCCCCAAGTACTCTCACCCACCTGCAAGCAAGCTTGCGTGGGTTCAGTACTTTTGGCGTTGTAATCATAACATTACTGTATATGTGGCAATACGGGGTCCTGCTGATACGGCAGGGCCTTTTTCCTGCTGTATTCAGAAAGGCCGTCATGAAGACGGTCGACCGTCAGTCGGATGACATCTGGCATTTGAACGGTATAGTGGTTATGATGAGCAGCATGTACGCGGTGCGGACTAAAAAATTTTTAAAAATCGTATAGCCAGTGCGATTCTGAGCTGGATTCGCACTGGCCGTCAGTTCCCCCTGATAAGGACCTTCTTTATAATGAAAGTATCTCAAAAAGGGGGAGGTGAAGCCGATGCATATACAGTATGATTATGACCACAGGGCATTCGGTAAGCGCCTCCGAATGGCGCGGAGGAGCGCCCGTTATTCGACGCAGAAAAAGATTGCGGAAGAGATGGGCGTCTCGGCGAAGTACATCAGCAAACTGGAGACCGGCGCAGTAACACCGTCTCTTTCATTTGTCATGAGATTTGCTGAAGTGACGCAGGCGGATCTGAATTATCTGCTGCTTGGCAGCTACCCGAAGAATACTGCCATCACACCCACTGTGAAAGATAAGCCTGCGCCGCGAGACGGTTTAGAGGTTCATATTCCCCGGAAGGATATTCTGGATATAGAAGAGCGGATCAAAACAATACTGGACAGGCTGGATACGTATATGGCGTAAACATCATAAGCATGTTTCGGACCATCAGCGGAGG
The DNA here is from genome assembly GCA_946611445.1 of uncultured Eubacterium sp. Classification (GTDB taxonomy): domain Bacteria; phylum Bacillota; class Clostridia; order Lachnospirales; family Lachnospiraceae; genus Bilifractor. Next base: position 9,142 of record CAMODP010000059.1, on the reverse strand, counting down.
GCAGCATCAGAGGAGCGGACGTCTGAAGTGCTTACAGAGACGGAGGACATCGCAGATGCTGAGAGCTTTTGTGAAGAATCTGCAGGAAAAATGCCCGGAATTCTTTGACCGGTCAGTTTCTGCCTCCCTGACTCCCGGCCGCTGCAGCGGCGGAAAATCCGGGGCGTCTGTTTCTGCAAAACCCTGCAGAGGCAGACGCTCCTTTGTATTTGCCCTTATTTCAGATACAGAATGCCGCGCGCCTCCCCGGCGGCCGGGACACTGCAGTCACGCACGCGACAGGAGGACGCACAATGCAATATGATCTACAGAGCTGCGGAGCCAGGATCAAGGCACTCCGGAAAGAAAAGGGACTCACGAAAAGCAGGCTTGCCAGGGCGATGAATATTACAGACTGCTATCTCCGATATATCGAGAACGGGGCCAGAGCAGGGTCAACAGAGCTGCTGTCCGAATTTGCCGAGTATTTCCAGGTATCACTGGACTATATTATTCTTGGCAGAGAAAAACCGTAAACCAACCGTCGATTGCCACATCTCCTGCCGGGTGTTATGGTGTATACAGGAGGTGAAGAAAGGTGAAGCAATCGACACTTGGCTCTTTCATCAGGTCACTCCGTAAACAGAATGAGATGACCCAGGCACAGCTGGCGGCAGAGGTGGGGGTCACGGACAAGGCGGTTTCAAAGTGGGAGCGGGACCTGTCCTATCCGGATACCGCCTTGTTCCCGAAACTGGCGGACATACTCGGGGTAACGGCGGATGACCTTCTGAATACCTGCATTGACGGCGGACAGGTCTCGAGACTGACACAGATCTTCGGCATGTCTCATGACATACGGACACCTCTCCATATTATACTCGGCTGTGTCAATCTGGCGGAGATTCACCGGGATGATCCGGAACGGCTGATGCGGTATCTGGAGAGCATCCGCATTTCGGGAGAATATCTGCTGAAATCTGTCGACCGGCTGATGGCTGTCACCCGCCGGGAAGCGGAGGATATCGGAGAGCGGCAGTACCCGGCGACCGCTGAGGAGCTGGGGGAATACCTGAACCGGCGCGCAGCAGCAAGAGAAAAAGCTTTGCACCAGTATGATTTTTCGGGAAAAAGGATCCTGGTGGCGGAGGACATCCGTGTAAATCAGGAGATCGCTGCCGAAATCCTGAAGCAGGCCGGCGCCGATGTGGACTTCGCGGATGACGGTCAGAAATGCGTGGAACGAATAGACACCGCTCCCGCCGGATACTATGACCTGGTTCTGATGGATATCATGATGCCGCACATGGACGGGCTGGAAGCGACCCGCAGGATCCGGCAGCTTCCGGATCCGGAAAAGGCAGGTATTCCGGTCATCGCCGTGAGCGCAAATGTGTATGAGCAGGACAGAAAATCGGCTTTTGAGGCGGGAATGGATGCCTTTGAGGAAAAACCGGTGTTTATTGACAGCCTCCTGCGGACAATAGCGGCATTTCTGGGCAGGGAGCAGTAAACGGAGAAGAATGAAAAACGGCCGGACCCCGGCCGTTTTTTGACGCCTGAAAACGTTCGTCTGTTTCTTCCTGTATGGACGGAGGCTTTCTTGACAAGGATCGAGGAACAGGGTATGATTTATCTGAATACGCAGATAAGCATAATTGGAAAGGAACAGATAGATCTATGCTTAATATCAGCAAGACAATTGACGGGGATAAGGCTGTATTCGCTCTGGAGGGGCGGCTGGATACCGTTACGGCGCCTGACCTTGAGAAGGAACTGCAGGAGAGTACCGAGGGACTGAAGGAACTGGTGCTTGATTTTGAAAAACTCGAGTATATATCTTCCGCAGGCCTGCGGGTTCTGCTGTCCGCGCAGAAGACGATGAGCAAACAGGGCGGAATGAAGCTGATCCATGTTAATGAGACGATCCGGGAAATTTTTGAAGTGACCGGGTTTTCGGATATTCTGACGATTGAGTGATTTAGAAAGGGTACTGTCGTTTCCAGCCGTGGAAGAGTATACGGGTTCAATTTTCATTATTATAATATGTCTGCTTCTGTCAGCGTATTTTTCCGCTACAGAGACTGCTTTCGCGTCGCTGAACCGTGTCCGGGTCAGGAATTTGTCTGAGAAGGGAGACGGGAAGGCGGCGCTTGTCTTGCGTCTTCTGGAAAACTATGACAACCTGCTGTCTACAATCCTGATCGGCAACAACCTGGTCAACATCGGGGCCACGTCTCTCGCGACCGTCATTTTTGTCAGGCTTCTGGGACAGGATGTCGGTTCCGGAACGGCGACGCTGGTCACCACACTGGTTCTGCTGGTATTCGGTGAGATTACGCCCAAGAGCATGGCTTCTGAGTTTCCTGAGACATTTGCCATGTTTTCGGCGCCTTTACTCAGAATCTGTGTCGTTCTTTTTACGCCGCTCAATCTGCTTTTCGGCAAATGGAAGGGCTTTCTTTCTAAGGTTTTCAGAAACAAAGAAGACAGGACCATCACAGAAGAAGAACTGCTGACATATGTGAACGAAGCAGAGAGCGGCGGCGGTCTTGATGAGCAGGAGAGCGACCTGATCCGCAATTCCATTGAGTTTTCGGAGCAGGAAGTGCAGGATGTGCTGACGCCCCGCGTGGATATTGTCGGCATACGTGATACCGATTCCAAAGAAGAAATTGCGGACCTTTTTGCCGCGACAGGGTATTCCCGTCTTCCGGTATGGCACGAGGATATTGATCACATTACCGGCATCATATACCTGAAGGATTTTTACAATAAGGTATGGCGGACAGACATGGAACCCCGGGATATTGTACGGCAGGTTCTGTATGTGATCCCGCAGAAAAAAATCGATGAGGTGCTGAAGGAGCTCCAGCAGAAAAAACTGCACATGGCTGTCGTGCTGGATGAGTACGGCGGCACGCTTGGAATCGTCACGATGGAAGATATCCTGGAGGAACTCGTGGGAGAAATCTGGGATGAGCACGATGAGGTGGTGCATGAAATCGTGCGGGTAAGCGAGACGGAATATCTCGTGCGCGGGAGCGCAAATGTGGAGGATCTTCTTGAGGAACTGGGGATCCGGCAGGATGACGACCTGGATGCGACCTCAGTCAGCGGCTGGGTTATGGATATGGCAGGCTGCGTGCCGAAGGAAAAAGATGTTTTTTACCAGGACCGCCTGATGATCACGGTTCTGGATATGGACGGAAAGCGGGTTGACCGCGTGCGGGTGGATCTGCTGGATGAGGAGGAGAAATTATGAGCAACTGTGTAATTCCCGCCGGATACCATCCGGTACTGAACCTCTATGACACCCAGAAGGCCATCGGGCTGATCAAGCATGATTTTGCCGACCTGCTGGCTGCTTCCCTGAAGCTGCAGCGTGCTTCGGCACCTCTGTTTGTACAGGCAGGACTGGGACTGAATGATGATCTGAACGGCGTTGAGGAGCCGGTATCTTTTACAGTGACGGCTTCCGGAACGAACGCCCAGATTGTGCAGTCGCTGGCAAAATGGAAAAGGGTGGCGCTCCGGGACTACGATTTCCGCGTGGGGAAGGGACTGTATACCGACATGAATGCCATCCGCAAGGATGAAGAACTGGACAACCTACACAGCATCTACGTGGACCAGTGGGACTGGGAACGTGTTATTGACAAAGAAGACAGGAATATTCCGTTTCTGGAGGGTATCGTGCGCAAAATCGTCTCTGCGATCTGTGCCACGGAACTGAACCTGCACGCACGCTTTTCGGCGCTGGATGCCCTTCCGGTCCATTCTAACAGCGTCACATTTGTGACAACAGAAGAACTGCAGAAACTGTATCCGGATCTTACGCCGAAGGAGCGGGAGAATACATTTGTCCGCGAGAACGGCACAACTTTTGTCGAGAAGATCGGCCGCGTGCTGCCGGACGGAAAGCCCCATGACGGAAGGGCGCCGGACTATGATGACTGGGATCTCAACGGGGATATCCTGTTCTGGAATGACCCGCTGCAGTGCAGTTTTGAGATCAGCAGCATGGGCATCCGCGTCAGCCCTGAGAGCCTGCTGGAACAGCTTCGCCTGTCCGGGCACGAGGAACGGAAAAACCTCATGTATCACAGGGAGCTGCTTGCCGGCAAGCTTCCGTATACGATCGGCGGCGGCATAGGACAGAGCAGACTGTGCATGCTGCTTTTGGGCTCTGCCCATATCGGAGAAGTCCAGACAAGTATCTGGGATGAGGATACCCGGCGCGCATGCAGAGAGGCCGGCATTTGCCTTCTGTAAGGGGAGAGAGGGCTGTTAACAGGCGGCACATACAGCCGGAATCGGGGGATATTATGAAAGAAGAGAAGGGTAAAGGCTTTGGCGAAGGCCTTCATCTGCCGTACTGGGCAGCCGGAAACGCATCTTCCGGCGGCGTTGTGACAGGCGACGGGATGATGGATCTGACCCGCGGCAGCGAAAGAAAGGTACGCCGTGCCGTCCGCAAGGAAGACACAGCGAAAGGGATACGGGAAAACAGCCCTCATGAAACGGGCGGGTCTGCGCAGCCGGGACAGGGAACAGATCAGGACAGCCTGCGCAATATCAGAATTCCTGACGAATTGCGGCAATTCGGAACCGCGGCAGCCGGGAGGCTGAAAGCCGGCTGTACTGCCGCAAAGGCTCTGCTTGCATCCCTTGCGGAGCGGATCGCCCTGAAACGGCAGGAAGAAAACCGGCAGGAGGAGACGGACGCATCAGATGCAGACACCTGGAATCTGCAGAGAAACATCCTGATGGCAGCGGTTCTCCTGATTGCGGTCCTGGGTTCGGTAGCAGCTTCTCAGTTTTACCATCATGCGCAGTTTTACCAGAACCATTTCAGAGAGGGAACCCGGGTGAACGGCACGGATGTCTCCAATAAGACCGTGCCTGAAGTAGAAGGAATTCTGGCGCAGAAAGCGCTGGACTATTCTCTGACGATCCGCTTCCGGGACGAAAAGAGCGAGACGCTCCCGAAGGAGAGCTTCGGATATGAATATGTTTCGGACGGAAGCGTCTCACGGCTGATGGGAGAACAGGATGCCTATCACTGGTATGAGGGCCTGATCAGGCCGGACAGTATTGATGCCAGACTGGATACATCCTACGATCCGGAGCTGCTCAGAGAGAGTATCCTGGAGCTGCCTGAGCTGCAGAAAGCCAATATGAAGGCACCTGAAGATGCCGTGCGCGTATGGGACGCAGATGCCGTCCGGTTTGAGATTGTTCCGGAAGAAGAGGGCACGCTTCTGGACGGGGAAGCGGTGTTTCAGGCGGCCTGTGACGCCATAGAGAACGGCGAGAAGGAGCTGGATCTCGAGGAGATTGCCGGCGCGTATGCGGCACCTGCGGTCAGGAGTGACGACAAAGTGCTGAAGCGCGATACGGAGCAGCTCAATGAACTGGCAGCGGTCAGCGTTACCCTGCAGACGCCGCACGGAGATACGGTGCTGGACGGGGAGACACTGCAGGACTGGCTCGTAAAGGACGCGGCTGACGGGTACAGAAAAGATACCTATACCTGGAACACCAGCGCGATGCGGTTTGTGGATGAACTCGCCGATTCAATTGACTCTTTCGGAAAGGAGCGGACCTTTACCACACATTCCGGGGAGACGACAGTTGTCGACGGCAATGACTATTATGGCTGGGAAGTGGACCGGGAGAGCGAGCTGCAGCAGCTGAAGAGCGATCTGGAGAGCGGCGGTGTCATCGTCCGCGAACCCTGCTATCTGTACCGGGAAGCTGCCCCGATGAGCGATCACGACGGCGTGGGAGATTCCTATGTCGAGGTAGACCTGAGCAAACAGCATCTGTGGATGTATGAAGAGGGGAAGCTGCTCCTGGAGACGGATGTCATATCCGGCACCATGACAGAAGGCAGACACACACCAGAGGGGATTTACTATCCGCTGTCCATGCAGCAGAACGCGGTTCTCCGGGGAACAAACGGCGGAGAGAGCTGGGCTGCCCCGGTGAGTTACTGGATGAAGCTGAACAATGACGGAGTCGGTATGCACGATGCTACCTGGCAGTACGCATTTGGCGGCGATATCTATATTTACGGCGGCTCTCACGGCTGCATCAACCTGCCTCTGGACATCGCGAAGCAGATTTATGAAAACCTGACGCTGGAAACCCCGGTTGTCGTGTACTATTCGCAACCGTATGAGCTCCACTGAACAGAAGTTGCTAATGACTAACATTATCTGTATCTCTTATAATGTATGTCAGTAATGGGTAATTTCGTTAAGGAGGAACTGTACATAATGAAAAAACTGAAGGTTACGGACAAAAAAGCATGTATGGCCTGCCTGGCCTGCGTGGATGCATGCTCTACAGCTTTCTACAAAGTGTTTGATCCGGCAAAGTCCTGCATCCAGATCGTAGTCGGCAAGGACGGAGAACCGGCACCGAATGTCTGTCTGCAGTGCGGCAAATGCGCGAGAACCTGCAAGCAGAATGCCATCAGCCAGAATAAGAAGGGGACCTATGTTATCGACAAGAAGCTCTGTACAGGCTGCGGCGACTGTGTAGAGGTCTGCCCGATGCATGTAATGGTAAAGGCTCCGGAATCTCCGGTTACTTCCAAGTGCATCGCGTGCGGAATCTGCGCGAAGGCCTGCCCGATGGGTATTCTGGAAGTAGTCGAGAACTGATATGAATTCTGCCGGCATGATACGGCAATACTAAGAGGCAGGGCGGCGGCCCTGCCTTTTTGTCTTGATAAAACAGGCAAAATAGGGCATAATGTGGAGGATTACTGCCGGCTGTATGACGACAGCCGCCATAAGAGGTGCTGATTTTGGGAGACAGACGTCTAACAACGATCGCGCGGTTTCTGCTGCGCGTCTGGAATACAGGGTGGTTTGCCCTGGCCTGGCTGTGGTTTTACAACGGCCTGGTTTTTGGCGCCTTTCGCAGTCTCGGGGCGGCCGTGAGCCTTCTTCTGTTTTTCGTGCTGTATAACGGCTGCTGTCACATGTACAAGGCGTTCAGCTTCGTCTCTTCAGAAACGACCGAGGTCGTGGTGTCCCACGCAATCTCTCTGTTCGTGGCAGATGCCGCCCTGCTGGCCCAGGTCATCCTGGTTGCAGATGATTTCCGTGTCTACATGTTTTCACACCATTTTGTGAACCTTCTCCCCGGACTGGCGCTCTATGTTTTGCAGATAGCCGGCACATCAGTTCTGGTTGTCATTTATAAGCGCTACTATATCACGCATGTCCCGCCAAACAGAACCCTCCTGCTCTACGGTTCAGAGCGCACGGTTGAGGAGAGCCTCCGGTTTGAGAGGCGCCTTCTCCGCAAGTACAGCCATCTTTTCCGTTTTACCGCTACTCTTGCTGACAGTGATGACGGCTTCAGGGATGAACTGGACCGGTGTGAGACAGTCGTGATGTATGACGTTCCGACTGTCAAGAGGAGCGAAATAATAGGCGAGTGTCTGAAACGCAATCTTCCGTTCTACTACACAGCCGGCATACCGGCCATTCTGAATATGGGCTGCGAAGCCAAGCATCTTCTGGATACGCCGCTGATGAAATATGAGTATGCCTACCACAATTCCAGCCGCAGAAGGCTGAAAGCCATACTGGACCGGCTGATGGCAGCTGTTCTTCTGGTGCTGTTTTCACCCGTCCTGCTGATTACCGCACTGTGGATCAAGGTCAAGTACAGGGGGCCGGTACTGGAGAAGGAAGAACGCTACACAGAAAACGGCCGTATTTTCCGCATGCTGCGCTTCCGCAGCAGACTCCGGGAGGACGACAGGGAGCCCTGGACGGCTAAGCGGCTGCACCTTGATGAACTTCCCCAGCTCATCAACATTCTTCTGGGGGATATGAGCTTTGTGGGGCCGCGGCCGGAACGCATCGATTATGTGGACGCACGGTGCCGTGAACTCCCCGAATTCCGCTACCGCATGAGCGTAAAGGGCGGACTGACCGGATATGCGCAGGTGTTCGGGACGGCTGATACTACGCCGCTTGACAGGCTGAAGCTGGATCTCCTGTATATAGAAAATCAATCTCTGGTCATGGATATCCGGCTGATTATGCTGACAATACGGGCGCTGTTCCGGTAAGAGGTGAATTGACATGCTGCGTGGGTATACAGGCAAAAGGCGATCTGCCGATCTGGGCGGGCTGCGGCCCCTGATTGACAGCTATCCTGTTATTTCATTTGACATTTTTGACACTCTCGTCCGGCGCGACGCGGCAGCTCCTTCGACTGTATTTACCATGATGGAACGGGAGCTGGACAGGAAATACGGCAGGAAAACCGGTTTTGCGGAGAACAGACTGCGCGCGGAGCGGCAGGCCAGGGCGGAACTGACCGGCAGAGGCCGGCGGGAAGAAGTGACGCTGGACGATATTTACACATTCTTTCCGGACTCTTTCACCGGGGAGATGCTGCAGGAACTCCGCGGTATGGAGATGCACTGGGAAGAGACACTGGCAGAACCTGATCCGGACATGAAGCGGGTGTGGCATTACTGCGTCCGCAGGAATAAGACCGTAGCGCTGACTTCTGACATGTATCTGCCTGCGGACTGCATCCGCCGCATACTGGACCGCTGCGGTTACACGGTGCCGGAGGGGCGGCTGTTTCTGTCATCGGAGGAGATGTGCACCAAGCGCCGGGGCGGCCTGTACCGCCGGCTCTGCGAGAAACTCTGCCGGAAGCCCTCGGATGTGCTGCATATCGGCGACAATTTTGTATCGGACGGTCTGCAGGCACGCATGGCCGGCCTGCAGGCTTTTCTGGTCAGCGGCGATATACAGCGGGGAGAGTTCTTCAATGATCTAGGGTTTCGCACGGATACGCTTCAGGAAGATTACCGGAGCCTTTGCAGGTTTACAGATAATCATGCCGCCCGCCTTTCCTATTTCCGGAGGACGGGATATGCACTGCTGGGGCCGCTCCTGTACGGTTTTTGCAAATGGCTCGAACAGAAGACGGCGGAGGACGGGATAGAACATCTTTTCTTTCTCGCCCGGGACGGTGCCCTTCTGGAAAAGGCATACGGCAGCTGTGTCACGGACGGAATCGGACATTCCTATCTGTATGCGTCCCGCCGCGCCCTGATCGCTCCCACACTTCGCAGCTGCTGTTCCGCGGAGGAACTGAGCCGCAGGATGTTTGT
>CAMODP010000058.1 GCA_946611445.1 uncultured Eubacterium sp. | reverse complement strand
CACTCAAACCCAGGAGGTACCACATCCATGGAACATTTTCCGCACTTTGACGGCAGCACCCGTCTGACGGCGCTTCTCGGCAGCCCCGTCGCCCACAGTCTCTCCCCTGCCATGCATAATACCGCATTCCGCCTGCTGGGGCTGAACTGCGTCTACCTGTGTTTTGATGTTGACGAAAGTGCACTTCCTGCTGCTGTTGAAGGCCTGCGTCAGTGCGGCATTCTGGGTTTTAACCTGACCATGCCTGACAAAAACCTCATGGCAGACCTGGCGGATGAGCTCTCACCTGCCGCCGATCTGATCGGCGCTGTCAATACGGTGGTCAACTGTGATGGCCGCATGATCGGCCACAACACAGATGGAGCAGGTTTCCTGCGTTCTGCCTCAGATGCCGGCTGGAGCGCAGCAGGAAATACCCTGACAATAATGGGTGCGGGTGGCGCCGCGTCTGCCATCGCCGCCCAGGCAGCTCTGGACGGCGCAGAGAGACTGTATATCGCCGCCCGACCCGCCAGCCGCTTTCATGCCCGCTCAGAACGCCTCGTCCAGAGCATCACAGAACGAACCCCCTGCCGGGCTTCGCTGATTGATATTGAAAACACAGATATCTTTGCAGAAGCAGTGCAGGCAAGCACGTTGTTGGTCAATGCCACGCCTGTTGGCATGGAACCTGATACAGACCACTCCCTGATTCAGGATCCGTCCCTCTTCCATAATCGGCTGGTAGTATCAGACATCATATACTCTCCCAGAAAGACCAGGCTGCTTAAACAAGCAGAAGAAGCCGGATGCCGGGTCTTCAACGGCATGTACATGTTGCTCTATCAGGGGGCTGAGGCCTTTCGCCTCTGGACCGGCAGAGAGATGCCGACAGAGAAGATACGCGAATTATTCTTTAAGTAAATGTTGCTGTTCGTCCGCTGGTTAAGACAATTCCAGCGGACGCAAGTAAGCAGCGCCAAAAGGATTTAATAACCTGCGCAACAAGTGTTTTAAAAACCGTTGCACTTAGTGCAGCAAGACACCCCCGCCGGTATCGGCGGGGGTGTTGTTATAAAAGTCGTGTTTTTTCTGCCCTGCAGTTTCCGGCTTCTTTGGGGTCCTTATCTTCTCTGCAGGAAATCCGGAATCTGGATGTCCTTCTTCTGCACGCCGGGAGCCGGAGCTGCTGTCGGCTGCGGTGACGTCACAGTCGCCTTCGGCAGATTGAATGTCGGCATCTTGTAACCGGCATTGGCAAAGGAATTCTTCTTGGTCTCTTCGATGGATTTCTTCTTGGCGGAAACGCTGGCCTCGCGGGCGGTCGCGTCGTCCAGTCCGGTTGCGATGACAGTGATTCTCGCCATATCCGGAACGGAATCGTCATACATGGCGCCGAAGATGATATTTGCCTCCTCGCCGGCAAGGTTCTGCACATAGCCCGCAGCATCGCTGGCATCCATCAGGCTGATGTCACCGGAGATATTGATGATGACATGCGTCGCGCCCTCGATGGTCGTCTCCAGAAGCGGGCTGGCAACAGCCTTCTGGACGGCTTCAAGAGCCTTGTCATCGCCTTTGGCGTCGCCGATGCCGATGTGGGCAATGCCCTTGTCTTTCATGACGGTCTGAACATCCGCGAAGTCCAGATTGATCAGAGCCGGCAGATTGATCAGGTCTGTGATGCCCTGGACGGCTTCCTGCAGCACCTCATCAGCCTTGGCGAGCGCCTCCGGCATTGTGGTTCTGCGGTCTACGATCTCCAGCAGCTTGTCATTCGGAATCACGATGAGCGTGTCCACATTCTGTTTCAGCTTCTCAATGCCCGAAAGCGCATTGGACATGCGGGTGCGCGCTTCGAAGCGGAACGGCTTTGTCACGACGCCGACTGTCAGGCAGCCCAGCTCTTTTGCGATGCCGGCCACGATCGGCGCGGCGCCTGTTCCTGTTCCGCCGCCCATACCGCAGGTGACGAATACCATGTCCGCCCCTTCCAGAAGGCTGCGGATCTCTTCAACGCTTTCCTCGGCAGCTTTCTGACCAACCTCCGGCTTTGCGCCGGCGCCCAGGCCCTTTGTCACCTTCTCGCCGATCTGGAGTACGGTCGGAGCCTTGCAGAGGGTCAGTGCCTGTCTGTCTGTATTTACACCGATAAACTCAACGCCGCCGATCGCCTCATCGACCATCCTGTTGACCGCGTTATTTCCGGCGCCGCCGACACCGACAACAATAATTTTTGCTGAAGATTCAGCTTCGTTCGTCATAATCTCTAACAAAACACTTCCTCCTTCATGGCTCTCGCTGATATTGACACTTTCCGCACAGGGAAAGGCTGTTCCAAAAATACCTTACCTATAATAATATATGCGATTCACAATTCTTGCAACAGGTTTTTTCTATCCTTCTTCCTGATATCCGGGCGCCTGGCTGAGGAAGTTCTGGTAGAATTCCTCGGCGTCTGCCCGCATCGCGTCGTCAGGCGATGCGCTCTCATCCGGAAGGACTGTCTCTTCTTCTGTGCCCTCTCCGGCAGCCTCTTCTTCCGTATCCGGGCTGAACACAATATTGACGGTATCTTCCGTCCAGTTTTCCAGATGCAGCGTTCCCTGCATGCCCTCCAGCTCGGGAAGAATGACACCGCACCGGGCCAGCTTCGCCTCCAGGTTCGCCTCTCCTCCGATATTGACCTTGACATCCGCGTAGTGCAGAACCAGCTGCCGGTTTTCATTGTACGTGATGTAATCCGGCTTCAGACTGAATTTACTGAATATCTTTGTCAGGGCCAGGATCGTGTGAAAGACGGACGTATCCTCCACGCGGATCACACTGCCCACCTTCAGTTTCTGGTTCGTCAGCCCCTCGATCCTGGTTACATCCGTAAGAGCCGCATGAAACCCGGTGTCTGCCACGGCCTCCGCCATCTGCGCCTCCATGGCCTGCATATCCTCTCCGCTGTACAGGGCTTCTCCGGAAGTGCCGGATGCAGCTGTACCGGATTCAGTCATTCCGGATCCGGCAGTGCCGCTTCCGTCTGCGCCTGCCGGCTGAAGCGTCCCCTCTCCCGATTCATCCGGCAGAAGCGTTCCTCCCGTCGAATCATTCGGAAGAACTGCCCCTCCGGCCGGCTCCGTGACTGACGGATGCAGCATCGGGTCATTCTCCGAGAGCAGCATGGCTTCCAGGACAATTCCTTCGGAATTGAAATAATAGTCATAGCCGTCCTGCTCAATATAGCCAATCGGCATGTCTTCATTTACCTGCAGCCGCACCCGGTTGTGTCCCTGGTACTCAACCTCTATGGAAGAGATAAAATAGACCCCCGGGTCGATCACCTTTTTCCGGAACGCGAGATACAGGGAGTTGTGCTCGCGGAACCCCGTAAACACCATGCGCCGGATCTCCTGGTCAGAGTACCGGATGCTGCCGACAACCTCCGCGTGATCTTCCGGTACGTAAAATACGGCAAGAAAAATAATCAGCGCGCCTGCGGCAGCTGCCGCTGTGCCGAGAAATACTTTCATTATTTTTCTGTATTTCTTCCTGACCTTCAAACGCAGCTATTCCTCCAGCGCACGCACATACTCCTTAAACAGATCCCCTCGTTGTTCATAATTGTCAAACTGGCCCCAGCTCGCGCAGGCGGGAGACAGCAGCACGGCATCTCCTTCGACGGCTCTCTCCGCGCAGGCCTTCACGGCCTCCTGAAGGCTGTCAAAAAGCGCGATCCTCTCTTCCGGGAAGCCGCAGGCAACGGCCGCGTCACGGATTTTCTCCCTGGTCTGGCCGATCAGGGCGAAGAACTTCACCTTTCCGTCAAAGCAGCGGATCCATTCTTCATAGGAAGACTCCTTGTCATAGCCCCCGCCGATCAGAAGGGTAGGTCTGTTCATCGCCTGAATCCCTTTGATGGCCGCGTCCGGATTCGTCCCCTTGGAATCATTGTAATACCGGACACCGCGGGTCTCTGTCACATATTCAATTCTGTGCTCCACCCCGCGGAAAGCCCGGAGCGTCTTCCGGATACTGTCCACGGGAACCCCGGCGTGCAGGGCGATTCCAACCGCTGTCATGACATTTTCAAAATTGTGAAGGCCCACCAGCTGGAGTTCATCCGTCCGGATGACAGGCTCCGCAGTGCCGTCCTTTGCCAGATAGATGACACCGTCCTGATAATACAGGCCTTCGTCCAGCGGGCGGCGGCTGGAAAACCAGAGGACCCGGGTGTTCGCAGGCGGCATGCCGCGCAGGATCTCGTCTTCATAATTCAGTACGCACAGATCCTCCATAGTCTGATTCTCCGTAATCCGTCTTTTGACACGGATATACTCCTCCATCGTGTGATGGCGGTTCAGATGGTCCGGCGTAATGTTCGTAATCGCGCTGGCGCAGGGATGGAACGTGTCAATCGTCTCCAGCTGAAAACTGCTGATCTCCGCCGCGGTCACTGCCTGGTCTGTCTGTTCGGAGACAACCTCCGTATACGGATTGCCGATATTGCCGACGACATATACCTCCGGATACCAGTCAGACAGGATCTCGCCCAGCAGAGATGTCGATGTTGTCTTGCCGTTCGTGCCGGTAATCGCATACACCTTTCCCTTACCGCACCGATAGGCCAGTTCAATCTCTCCCCATACGGGGATCCGGCGGGCCCGGATCCGGTCCATGACCGGCAGATCGCAGGGTACGCCCGGGCTCATGACCACGAGATCCAGCCTGCCGATCTCCTCTTCCGGCAGCTCGCCCAGAATCACTTCCGTGGCGGCAGCTTTTTCATGATGGATCCTGCTTCTGATTGTATCCTTGTCAAGATCCCCGTTTCCGTCATAGAGTACCGGGACGGCCTCTCTCTTCAGCAGCAGCTCTGCCGCAGCGATCCCGCTCTTTCCGGTACCGAAAACAAGTACGCGTCTGTTCTGTAGTTCCATATATCTCCTCTCCTGAGCCGGTCACATCCCGGCTCTCTCTGCGGTCAGGCGGCCAGCGCCGTCATGCAGAGCAGAATGGTTATGATGGTAAATACCGTAACGATCTTTGTCTCGCTCCACCCGCACAGTTCAAAATGATGGTGGATCGGTGTCATACGGAAAATCCGCTTGCCATGCGTTGCCTTGAAATAGCTCACCTGCATGACGACGGAAATCAGTTCAAAAGCATAGATAAACCCGATGATCGGGATAAAAAGCGGCATCTGCAGAACATACGCCGAAGCGGCGACAAATCCGCCGAGGGCCAGCGAGCCGGTGTCTCCCATGAAAACCTTTGCAGGGTGCGCGTTATAGAGCAGAAAGCCCATCAGACTGCCGGCTGCTGCGAGCGCCATGACAGACAGTTCCGCCCCGCTGCCTGAGATGCGGGCGGCAAAAAAGAAAAAGAACGCCACCACAACCGTTACGGAGGAAGCCAGGCCGTCTACGCCGTCTGTGAAATTGACGCCGTTTACCGTCGCCAGGATCACAATGAAAGCGAAGGGAATCCCCAGCCAGCCCATGTGAATGACCCGTCCGCCCGCAAAGGGGATGAGCAGATCCATGGGCACGCGCGTCACGCGGATCAGCACAAACAGAAAGATGACAGTCACGATAAACTGGCCCAGCAGCTTCTGTCTGGGCATCAGCCCGTCAGACCGCCGCAGCACAACCTTCAGGTAGTCATCCAGAAATCCGATCAGTCCGAATCCCAGGGTCAGGATCATCACCGGAAGGATGCGCGGAAACCGCCACACATATACGATAGATACAGCAGCTATGCCGGTCAGGATTCCCAGACCGCCCATCGTCGGCGTACCGGCCTTCTGCAGATGTGCCTGCACGCCTTCTTCTCTCTCTGTCTGACCCACCTTCAGCCTTGTCAGCACCGGAATCAGCAGCCTCATCACTACGGCAGTTATGCAAAAAGCCAGCAGCATCGGCAGCAATTCATCAAATCGCAGACCTGTCGCAAACATATCAGTACCACTCCTGTTCATCATTTGGTATGCCGTCAGAATAGTAGGTGTCTCCCCAGTCTTCTTCCTCTTCCGTTTCCTCCGGCAGCCCGGGCAGCTCGGTCCCGTCTATGGTCTGGAAAAATTCGGCGTTGTCCTCCGTCTTTTCCAGATTTTCCTGGTTCTGAAGCTCCGTCCCCGTCCAGTCATCGGCCGTATATTCTTCTGTGCCTGTATTTTCTTCATACAGGTCCTCGCCGGTATCCCAGCCCTCTTGCAGAAGCGCGGCGGGATCCTCCTCCTTCTCCGTCACGTATGCGCTCAGGTCCGCGTACAGGGCACTGTGCACATGCACGCCATTCGGGAACCTGTCATACTGCCTGGCCAGCAGCGTGCCGTTGGTGCACATCTCATTGTCCATGTTGGAAGTGTCATACCCGGGTTCATCCGGAAACAGTCCCAGGTACGGCAGCAGCTCCATCATGACGTTCCGCACGATGCTGATCGCGTAGATACTGGTCTCCTGTGATTTTGTATTCGGCTCGTCCACAACAGCGTAGACAACCACCTGCGGATCATTCAGCGGGGCAAATCCGATAAAGTCCAGCAGATAGTTTCCCTGCCCTCGGGGAAGTTTTTCAGCTGTTCCCGTTTTGCCTCCCATCGTGTATCCGGGGATTTTCGCCACATAACCGGTGCCGCCTTCTTCAAGCACGGCGCCCATTGCGTCTATGATCTGTTCGGTCGTGTTCTGGCTGACCGTGCGTCTCTCAACCGTGGGCGTAACCTCCTGCACGACCTCTCCGCCCTGGCCGGTGATCTGTTTGACCACATGGGGCTTGTAGTAATATCCGCCGTTAATAATAGAAGAAACTGCGGCGATTTCCTGAATCATCGTACAGGTAAAGCCCTGCCCGAATGCACAGGTAGCCATCTCGACAGGTCCCATGGAATCTTCGTCGTACACAAGCCCGGAGCCCTCGCCGGGAAGGTCTATGCCCGTTCGGCTTCCGAAATTGAAAATATCCTGGTATTTGCAGAATTCGCTGATACCTATGGCGTCTGCCATCTGCATCAGGGAATCGTTGCAGGAATTCTTGATCGCGTCCCGCAGCGTCTGCTTCCCATGCTCTCCCGGCCAGATATCACACTGGATATAGCGCTCGTAGACCTGCTGGCCGCCGTCGCAGACAAAATGGCCCTCATCCTTTACCGCGCCGGTCTCCAGTGCCGCCGAAGCTGTCATCGGCTTAAAAACAGATCCGGGCTCGAATGTCTCAGTAACGCAGTAGTTCGCCCAAATCCGGTACAGAGCATCCATCGTCTGTTCGTCATTCATCTTTTTAATATCCTTGCGGGAATAAAAAGACTTCAGGTCTCTGGGATTATTCAAGTCATACCAGTAATTGGAATCCATGCCCAGGATCTCGCCCGTATTCGGATCCATCACCACGATACCGATGTTTTTCGCGCCGTTCGTCTTGGCGTCGTCGGTCGCCATCTCCTCATTGAAAATCTCCAGCGCATGCCGCAGAATCTGCTGTACGCCGGCATCAATGGTCAGCGTGAGGTTCTTCCCCGGCACCGACGGAATAATCGTCTGCTCCACATCAGCGTCTGTGTTGAAATACCCATACTGGCGGCCGTTCGTGCCGTTGAGGATATCAGAATAATAACCCTCGATTCCCCAGTCCGCCGTGACGCCGTCGTAGGTAAATCCGATCAGGTCGCAGGCAAGTGAATCCAGCGGATAGTGGCGGACATAGTCCTCCTCAAACCAGACACCCTTGACGCGGCTTCTCTCACGGATATCGGCGTCAGACAGGCCCTGGTTTTCTTCGCTGTTGAGGTCCGTATAAGCCTCGAAAGCCTTCTTGCCGGTAATGGTAATGCCCTTTTTCAGAATCTGGTACTGACTGTTCTTTGTGTCCTCATCTGTCAGTCTTGCGCGGATATCCGCCTCATTCAGCTGCAGGATCGAGACAAGCGCCCGGATCGTCGGCTCCTGATACGGGTGCGTCTTCTTTCCTTCCGCGTCCTCCACTTCAGAATTCACTACATTGCAGTCAAGTATGACATTGTATACCTTTTCACTGGTTGCCAGCACCGTGCCGTTGCGGTCCGTGATAGTGCCGCGCTGGAACGGAATGGTGCGGCTGTCATACTGCTGCTGGGCCTGGTTCATGACGATCCGCCGGTACTGCTGTCCCTCCGTAGCGTTGATATAGGTAATTCTTCCCGCTAAACCGACTAAAGCCAGTATGACTGTCATAAACAGTCCTACCAGCTTTTTACTCATCTTCGGTCCTATTTTCCTCTGCAGGCGCTGTGCCTCGGGGGATATTTTGTTTTTCCCTTTTTTACTGCTCAATACAATTCTCCCGTCTGGTTTGCCTGCGGCTCTGTCCCTATAGGTAAACGAAACGGAATTATTATAGCACAAGTCCCTCGGCTTGTCTAATTCTCCGGAGCATCAGTCCGATGCAGCTGAAATACCAGCTGCTGCAGCCGGAACACCTGCCTAATTCACCGGGACGGACATATACTGCCGCACATAGCTGTCATCAGAAGTCCGGTAATACCGGATCTGATCCTCAGATGCCATATGCATGTCCAGCTTGTTCAGAGCTGTCTCCCGCACATCATCCAGATCGATAATCGACTGGACCTGTCTCTCATATGCGTCGTTATCCGCCTGCAGCTTGCTGAGCGCAGACTCCATGGAGGCAATCGTCTCCGACTGGTTCGTCAGCTGTGAGCGGAGCTGCAGATAGTGAATGCACAGCGCCAGTGTAAGCACACAGACAGCGGTAAGAAAAACCACATATCCCGCGCTCATGCTTCTGGCCCTGGCCCTGTTTCTTCTGGCGCGTTCACTGACGCGTTTTGCCGGCTTCTGCCGGCGTCTGGTCTCCTCCTCCGGGAATTCGTCCAGTCTCCGGACGGCATTCCCGTCTTCATATGTCTGCCGGTAATACCTGACCTGTTCCGTTCTCCCCGAATTTACCCTTCTTTGCGTATCAAAATAAGCCACACGTGATCTCTGTGTGCCCGCCATAACAGAATCTCCCCTCCGGAGACCGTTAACCCCTTCGTTCCCTAACCCCTTTGTTCAAAGCTCCTTCGTTCAAAGACGCGCAGCTTTGCACTTTTGGAACGTTTATTGGTCTCCACTTCTGCTGCTGATGGTACAATTGGTTTCCTGGTGACAACAAACCCCTTCGGCTTCTTACCGCACACGCACACCGGAAAATCCGGCGGGCAGGTACAGGGATTCTCATTCTTCCGGAAGATGTTCTTCACGATCCGGTCTTCCAGTGAGTGAAATGTGATGACGCACAACCTTCCGCCTTCATTCAGAAGATCGATCATGTCATCCAGCGAATCCTCCAGCACCTCCAGTTCCCGGTTCACCTCGATCCGAATGGCCTGAAAAGTCCTCTTCGCGGGGTGTCCTCCCTTTTCCCGGTTCCTGGCCGGTATAGATGCCCTTATGATGTCAGCCAGCTCGCCGGTGGTCTCCACCGGCTTCTCCTGCCGTCTCCGGCAGATGTTTCTCGCGATGTTCTTCGCGAATCTCTCTTCGCCGTAATCACGTATGACCTGATACAGCTCCCCTTCGCCGTAGGTATTCACGACCGTAGATGCCGTCAGCGCCTGTCTCCTGTCCATTCGCATGTCCAGCGGCGCGTCGGCGCGGTACGTGAACCCGCGGTCCGCGTCGTCCAGCTGGTGAGAAGACACGCCCAGATCCAGGAGGATGCCGTCTGCCGCATATACTCCCTCTGCGGCCAGCATCTCCCGCATCCCGCAATAGTTGCCGCGCAGGATCGTTACACGGTCCTTATATGAAATAAGACGAGCCTGCGCAGCTTCTATTGCGTCCGCGTCCTGATCGATCCCGATCAGTCTTCCACCTGCGGACAATCTTCTGCAAACCTCCTGTGCGTGTCCGGCACCTCCCAATGTGCCGTCCACATACACCCCGTCCGGTCTTATGTTCAGATTCTCTATTGTCTCTCTCAGTAAGACCGATGTGTGACTGAATTCCATGTGCTCCTGCCTCAGATATAGCTATTGTCAGATAATCGCCCCGATATCCTGCAGTCCCTGCGCAATGGCATCCATATCCTCGTAGTCATTGTTCTCTGTCCAGCGCTCCTTGCTCCATACTTCGATGCGGTCCAGGTTCCCGGCCAGGATCACATCTTTTTCGAGACCGGCGTATTCCCGCAGCGTTGCCGGTACGAGAATTCTCCCCTGTCGGTCCAGTTCGCACGGCGTGGCGCCGCTGACAAAGAAACGGGTGAAGGTTCTTGCCTCTTTGCTTGCGAGCGGCAGAGAGGCCAGCTTCTGCTCAAATGCCTTCCATGACTCCTGAGAGTATATGGACAGACAGCCGTCAAGCCCCCTGGTCAGAACGAAATTTTCCCCTAACTCGTCCCGGAACCTGGAGGGAATGATCAGCCTGCCCTTGGCATCAATCGTATGATTGTACTCCCCCATGAACATCGGCA